>JAAXKN010000048.1 GCA_025612375.1 Ignavibacteria bacterium | reverse complement strand
AAGCCATTTGAATCGATTCCTTCAGAATATTTACTTCTTTTTCCTGCAGCTCAATCTGTCCTTCCAGATTCATTATCTCCAGATCTTTTGCTTTTACAGTCTCCAGCAGGCTCTCCCGTTCAATCAGCATTATTACCATCCGCCTAAGGCTTTCTTTATTCATCTGAACCATATTGCTGTCAATTACCTTTACCTGCGAGTAGCTTGTTTGCAAGGCAGGCAAGGCTGTCAATACTGCTAAGATTAGCAGCCTCATACTTCCGCTCCTTTTCTCTTGATATAATTGATTTACTTATGGACTTGAATACTTTTCTTCTGGCTTTAAGACTGTCCAGTTTACTCCTCAGTGAGTCAATCAAAAGGGAAGTATACTTATAATCTTTCTCATACCTCCTCTCTTTTAAATACCCCCTCCACCCCAGATAAACACCCCCAATCAGAAGAACCAAAATCATTATCCCCATCCCTCTCTTCATTTCATCCCTCCTTCAGCTTTAAGCCTTGGACCTTTCTTTCCGTCGGACGTCGGACGTCGGACCTGGCTTAACTTCGAACCTCGAACCTTTCCTCCCCAGAACTCCTCTGGTATCCAGGTGAATAAATGCCGGATAGAGCCCCAGTCCCATGATATTCTCATTAACATTGATCAGTCTGCCTTTCCATTGCATTTCAAGATTGAATTTCCCCGAGGCAATATCCATATAAAGTTTTCTGATCTGAACGGCATCAAAGCCGGCAGGGGAGAAGTCCAGGGCATTAAATTTTAGATGCAGGCTGTGTATGGCTCCATGTACGCGGTAATTATAAACCGGGTCCCTGTATGCCGAATGTATAACAATCGGGATACGTATTGTATCCCGGATCTTCTGAAGTATGCATAAGGTAGGAAGGACGTTCTCATATAATACTGCAGGAGGGATGCACTTCCTGAATAATTCCCCCTCCGTAAAATCCCTTATTCCGTATTTTTCCAATAAATCCTTCATCTCTCAATACTCCTTTTTTCATAATCCCTGACTTGTCATTCGTCGGACGTCGGACGTCGGACCCCTCATTCCGTCGGACGTTGGACCTCGGACGTCGGACCCCTCCTTTGAGCCACATATGCATTGCTGGCATAATAACCGTAACTGATAGCCATTATTCCCGCGGCAAGCGAAACGGCAAAGGATTCCAATGAAAGGTTATCAAGTCTGTGAGTAATAATAACCAGCGACATCAGTAAAAAATAGACTCCAATACTCGTAAAGAAAGCCGTCAGCTTCCTCCTCCCAGGCTCATAAATACCCCGTATCATTTCCTCTCCAAATTAATTCTTGTTTCCGTTGAACGTCGAACTTTACCGTCCCACAAACTCATCCTCTTTAATCGTCCCTTCCAGGTATTCGCGGTAGCTGAGCATTATGCCGTTATTGGATTGCTTGGAAATTGCATATACAAGCGCATTTATTTTATTAGTCAATAATTCAATTCTGCGAAGCAGCTTTAGTATACTTTTTCTAAGGATGCCAAAAACTCCCAGCACCACCGCAATAATCAAAGACCCAGCCGCACTGATCACTATCTCCTCCATTTCCCCCTCCTTCTTCTCTTACCGTCGGACGTCGGACCCCGGACGTCGGACCTTCCTCAACTTCGAACTTTTTAATAAAATTTCTCCTTATACACAAACCTCACTTCCGCCTCCAGCTCCAGTCTGCCCGAAAATCCGTATTCTTTGAACTGTGAAATATCGAATGCCACAAGACCCGAATCGCATGCAATCCCGTCCAATAGAAGCGAATTAAGCTGCCGTGCGGAGTTATTCCTCCCATAAAGTCCTTTTATGATTGAATCGGCATAATTCTCCCTTAATTCCACCATATTATCAGTTATTTCACCGCAAAGTTCACTTTTAATAAGAAGACGCAGTTTTACATAAATATTGCGCGTCCTGGAAGATGGCCGGGTGAACCGGGTGGTTTGATCCGCTGCCTCACTTTTGTAGTTCACGACGGCATCACGTATGCTGTAGATAAGAATTTCCCCATCCCGTATCTGGCTCTCAGCGCCTCCGAATACAACACCTTTAATCTCTGCCCTGAAGCCATTTGCAATTGTTATTGCCTCCAGGTTCTGCTTTAAGGCTCTGAGTATCAGATGCCGGAAGTTAAAATCTCCTCCCTCACCGCTAAGCAAAGAGAAGGGGATAGAACCATATGTATAAATTCCAAACATGCTTTTTTAAGGTCCAACGTCCGACGTCCGACGTCCAACGCTATTCTTTTATTATTTTAAATTATGCTGCTATCTAATTCACAAATACTTTCCAAAGTAGTTCATATTTGTTTTCCCGTTGGACGTCGGACGTCGGACTTTTTCCCCTTCGAACGTTACTTAATCCTCCCCATCCCCACCACGCCCACCCATCTGACCGTTTTCCCCGCCTCGCCGGTTACTTTGAGCTTTAAGGCTCCGTTTATGGTATCGGCTTCAAAATTGGCATCCCATAACTGGGATGACTTCCAGATTACCGTTTTAACGCATGGGGAAAGCTGTACCGATGCAGCAGCCGCAAGGCGGCTTACGACCCCTTTAATTTCTATTAGTGCCGCATCGGCTGCGCTTGCGCTGCTGCGGGCTGTAATTCTGGCCCAAAATCCTGCGGCCGTGTTGTCTTCCAGTACAATCCTTTCTGAAGGAGGGGAGAGGAAGATTTCAGCAGGATTCCCGTCCAGTGTAACCCCTGCCAGGGTTACAGATGAATATTGGGCGTCACCATAATCGCTTATATATCCAGATGCCCTTGCATGCTCACCTTTAAGCCTTGCAACCGCTCCGCTGCCTTCAGCGTGACTGTTATTCCCGACGGCTGAAGTATGATATCCCTCGGCGTGAGCCGAATTGCCTGAAGCCTGGCAGTTCTGTCCTTCTGCATGCGAAGCCACCCCTCCTGAGGTGTTTTGATACCCCTCCGAATGAGATGCAGTTCCGGATGAGGAGTTCAGGTGCCCTTCCGAAAGGGCATACTGGCCCGATGCCGTGTTGCCGCTTCCTGTGGCAAAAGAGCAGTATCCGCTTGCCTTATTGTTAATTCCTGAGGCAATGAAACTTGAGGCTCCCGATGCAACCTGCTGCTTATCACTCCTGATGAACTGAAAATCCGTTGCATCTGTCCCGCGTGCATCCCCGAATGTATCGCCGGTAATAACTCCATGCCTTCCGTTGATAATTTCCTCATAAGCAGCCCTCGTCAGTGTAAGAATCATTTTATAGATCCTTCCGGGAGCGTTTTTTGTGCTGGCTGAAATGCCTTCCTGCCCCCACTGCACGCTCAGGAAATTCCCCGCCAAAGCCGTTACTTTTACTATCTCCCTGTGGGGGTCATCAGCGGGATTCTTATAATCGCTGCAGTTGAACCATACAAGATTATAGCAGCCCTCCATAGCCGGATCAGGCAGCTTTGACGCCTCTCCATCCGGAAGTTCAATTGAGGTGGCAAACTCATCATATCCCAATTTTACTTCCACACCGCAAAAATTTCTTACCGGATACATATTAAACCCAAATATTAAATAAAGTAACTAAATGATTATTTATAAAGCATATAGAAGTTGTCAAAAGATAATTATCGTAGTTCAAAAGGGCGGGCTCACCCCGCCCTCAATTCCTGACGTCGGACGTCGGACCTCGGACGTCGGACCTCATACTTTCACATTCATATACTTCACCATCACCGCCCTGTGCCTGGGCAGTTCCTCCAGAAAAAACATCCTGATGCTCCCGGGACGGTTTGCCAGGAGTCCCAGTCGTCCTTCACCATGCAGGGAATTCTGATATACAAGCGCACACATTTCCTCTGCCACTAACTTGAGATCCGCCGGTATTTCAGAGAATCCGCAGACGTAGGATGCCTGGTAATTAAGAACCCCTTCCTCAAAACAGCCCCTGCACCTGTAAAGAAACTTGCCCCTGTAAAGGATCACCTGACTCATTTCTTCCGGCGTGGTAAAGCAGTCCTTAAATTCAGCCCCGTCCCTTACTTTCAATGAGGAAAGGGAAGTGACGTGCCGGTTGCTGAGTATAAGAAGGTTCGTGCCGCTGCCTGAAAGAATTTCCGTTACCGCTGATTCCTTAAGCTTTGTGTTGCAGTAATCTTCCATTAACTGGCTGACGGCATCTATAATGGAATCAAAAAAGATATCTTTCGATGTATCATCCCTTTTCCATCCCAGATATTCTTTCAATTCTTCAAGCGAAATAACCTGATTTGAATTCATATTTCCCCTCCATACTAAACCTTAACTTCAACCTGTGTTTTGCCTCTTCCTTTACCTATACCTTTACCTCTCCCTTACACCGCTGCAGTTCTGGCAACAGCAAATCCTCCCGGAAGCAGAACGCCGATTCCTACGCGTTCCATTGCCCTGAGCGCCTGTTCGGCCCTCTCGAACATGCTTTCACTGTTGATTACGGCACTGTCCGATATCTTAAAGGCAATCTCACCCTTGCCTGCAAGCCCTATGTGCCTGGCATTCCCGAATGCCAGAAACGGGGTGTTTGCACCTGTGGAACCCTTCGAAGGCATCGCATCCACCTTCTCAACCGGGTAGCCCATAAGCTCTTCTATGGGACCATTATTCGGCTTAACCAGTATGGGATTGCCCGCCGAATCCTTTATCTTCCTTATCTCCCCGAAAATGGTTGGATGCCCAAACCAGCGCGCACCTCTAAGCTTTGCTGTGGAAAGGCAGCTCTGCATGTCTACCAGGTCATCGTAGTCAAGGCTTTCAAGACTTGTGCCCCCAATTGTAACACTGTTTACCCCGGCGGCATTGAGTACTCCCGTAAACGGGGAGCCCTGTCCGGCAAAGCCCTGATTATCTTCGGCATATGCAATACGCTCTCCGTAACACTCCATCAGAAAGTCGTAAAGCACTATAAGACTGTCACTTAGCAGCTCTTCTGTAACAGTGGAAATAGCTGCTACTTTTTTGAGTACCAGACTGACATCCTCGAATGACGGCTCACTTTGAGCAATCACTGCTTTTTCGTTGATCCAGCTTACGGATATATCCGACAAAAGCCTGGGGATATGGAGACTGTCGGATTTAACGCGGCTCATGTCGAAATAAGATCCATAGCGCCTTAGAACACCATATTCATTTACAAAATGAAGTATATCTCCGGCCACCTCATCCGGCACCAGATAGCCCCCGTCGGCTGCCACACCTTCCGATAATGCCTGCTGAATAATGGGCTCAAACTGCTTGTTATGCATATAGCATAAAAGCTGCAGAAACCGCTCTTTTTTATTCGACTTAAGCTGCTCCTGCTCCTCCTGCTGCGGATTGATCTTGTATTTGGCATCTATCTTATCCATGCCAAGAGCCTTTACAGCTGCATCAACTGCCTGAGTCTGCAGCGCTAAGAATTCTTCCTTTGTTATCTGAATTACGCCGTTATCCATGAATCCCTCCGGAATGTGATAAATTATTGTGATGATTAATAGAATGGACCTGTTGATAATCAGTTTATCTTAATAAAACTTCTAGCCTCTTACCGTCGAACGTCGAACGTTGAACGTCGAACAATTACTTTCCTTTCACTTTAACTGCATAACCGGCAGCAAAAGCTGGAATTTCACGCGCCAGCTTTTTGAAGTCGCTTTCGCCCAGGCTCTGAAGCAGGAGTTCGTCCTTGATGAGCCCCTGTCCTATTGCCACCGTTACGGCATCTGCATCCATGGGGACACTTACGGCAGAAACTTCCAGAAGCAGCCAGCTTGTTATATGGAGGACTTCCTTTCCTCCTTCTTTTTCAGATTTCATCACAAGAGGCAGAAAGCCAATAGACCAGCTTGTAAGAAAGCCTTCCTTATAAAGCCGGAATATGTCATTGGCAAGCTGAGTATGACTAAATTCAAATGTGGCAAGAATGCCGCCTGTCTCAACACTCAGGTCAATACAGCGGCCAATTACTTTTGTATCGTCATGAAAGGCCAGTACAACGGGACTCTTAAAGTAATCCTCAAATTTCCCGCCCTGTGGATCAATTTTGCGCCCGCCGCGGTTTATGCCCGCAGTAACGATATAACATTGAAGGGTCTTATTCTCCGAACCCCTTATCTCCGAAACCAGCACCTGCTCCATCTTTTCCATTTTAACTCCTTATTCCATTTAGTTACTAGTTCCCTTACCGTCGGACCTTGGACGTCGGACGTCGGACCGCGCCGCAGGCGCTCTACCCGTACCCTTCCTCCTCCCGTATCTCCTCTGCGCTCAGCCAGCCGTACTTCCGCCCGTTCTCATAATACTTCAGCCTTACTTCCAGATCGCGCGGTACAACATCATCGTGCCTGATGAAAAGATCCAAGCCGAATTCTCTCTGCACCAACTGCGTGAATTTGACCGAAAAGTACCTGCAGAGAGGCTCAATGGCATTGCTTAGATAAGTGAAATTTGCCGCTTCCGCGTTGGCCCGGTTGGCATCAGCTACAATTCCCAGCTTGCTTGCCGGCACACGGAAGGCCCCCAGTATCTCATCACGCACATTCTTCCTGGAAGCCGAAAAATCCAGCTCCTTGGCCGACATTTTGTGTATGTTCAGCCTTAAGCCGTTATCCAGAACGGGAACCGACGATATCCTCCTGACGCCTCCATACTTTGCTCTGAACTGCTGCTGCAGCTCACGCGCCGTCTCAAGCCCCAGATCTTTGTCAGTCTCAAGCGAGACAGGCGGAACAGGCTGATTGAAACTCTCCACCTGAAAGGCCAGCTCCAGATTATTTACGTTAATAATATCTGCTATGGCCATAATTATGCTCTGCCCGTAAAAAAGATCCCCGGCTTTCTGATGCTTAAAGTGAATTATATCTTCCTTGGCAATATTTACCTTCTGCTGCCCCGATTTGTAGATGTAGCTTTTTATAAGGTCACCTTCACCGGGCACAATTTTAAGATACTCGGGCAGGATGGGATGTATGCGCGAAATTATATTCATACGGTTGCGCTCAAGCAGCCAGTACATGTCTCCCGTTGCATCCATGTTCTGTACGGTCAGAAGCATAAGTTCATACCAGGAAAGATCATAACCCGGATCGCTCATAAGTTGTACGAAGGGATGGTCGAATATTTCCTCTACTGATGTACGGTTATTTTTAACCGTTCTGCGGTAGAGCCTGAAGGCTGTCTTGGCCACATCTTCGCTTCTGAGTGTAATGGCTGAGAAAACCCAGCTCTTAATTTCATTGTAAAGCTGCTGCTTCTGCGAAAACCTCGAGATGCCGCTATATGAACCCGCAGGATCTTCTCCGGCGGTAAACCGGTAATCTCTGTTGCTGTTCGATTGGAGGAGTTTGAAGAAACCGTTAAGAAGCCAGTTGTACAGTTTCATTTGGATTGTTAATAATAGTTTTACAACCACTTCTTTATAGTAAGTATAAAATAAAAGAATGTCAAGGAGAGTTAAAGCAATGTGTAAAGAATGGTAAAGTCAATGATAACCATCACAAACTAAGTTTAACGGCTGAAATATTATTTGGAAATTTTAGTTTATGAAGTAAAAGGATAGGGAAGAAAGGTATTAGGGCAGACTTGCCCCTTTCCCCGGATTTTAAGAAATCAAAATCCGTATCAGGTGCAGCACATTTACAGAAATGAATAATGAACAGTACTTTTGCATTTGAATGCTAAAAGCCCCTCAAATTATGTTTAAGACCAAAGCCAGAATTACGGCAATTACTTTCTCTGTCTTCTTAAGCAGGGGAACAAGCTGATGCTGGTATGAGATGTAGCATTTCAGCACAAAACTGTCGGCTTTCTGACGGTTGTTTTCCCACTGCAGCGCCTGCAGATTATTCAACTTGTCTGTCCCGCCGCGCACAACAGGTAAGATATGGTCAATCTCCCAGCCTGTACCCTTGTGAACCGTTACTCCGTAATTCTTTCTCTCAATCCATGCCCCGCAGGAGTCCTTGCGTATTTGCTCCGGATCTGCCCCGGGAACAATCCTCGCTTTTTTCCAGACAGCATCAATCACATCTGGCCGAAAAGCAGTGCCTTTGGAATCGGTATTGTACAACCTCATCATGTTCAGCCCTCAATTTATGTTAATTATAGTCATGAACACTGCCGGTGAAAGAACATTTTTTTAAGAAAGTGATATGCGGGTTAATTTAAAAGGGTTGGGGGATAATTCAAATGATTCGGCTCACAGCAGGCTTTAGCGTGAAGGAGACAGGCGCTTCCATAAATAAACAGCATCCAAAGGGCAGGCCTCTCATCCCGCCCCTTAATCTTCCCGTCAGACCTCTTTCCGTCGAACATCGAACGTCGAACGTCGAACGTCGAACGTCGAACGTCGAACGTCGAATGTTTAAGCCGCATAAATTATAAGTAGTATCAGCCCTATAACACCAATAATCGGGTGTACAATTGCAAACGTTTTGGGCGGTATCTGTTTTTTCCCTATATCAATAGATAAAAGATAAAACCCTCCCAGTGCCGCTACAATAAGCACAATCATGCTTGCTGTAAGAAGCCCGGCACCAATTCTTGCAGCGCCGACGATTACAAGAATCAAAGCTATTGCATTTAAACTTCCATGGATTACAACAGAAACCTTGGGCGTGATTTTATTCTGAAGAATGTTGGTCAGGATGTGCAGCCCGAATAAAGCACTGATAATAATTATCACAATAGGAGCAGCCATTTTAACCCCCTCGTTGAAATGTAAATTTTTACAGCCTTTATTTCATTAAACCAATTTCCCCCCAAATAATCAATATCCTTCCAATTTCAACCTTCCGACGTCGGACGTCGGACGTAGAACGTCGGACGTTCACTTCCCCAGCGTAAAGTAAAACGTGGAACCCTCTCCGCTTTCTGATTCCACCCATATCCTCCCACGGTGCCTTTCTACTATCTTCTTGCATATGGCAAGACCAATGCCGGTTCCCGGATATTCCGACATGTCATGCAGCCTCTGGAAAATTACAAATATTCTTTCCTTGAACTGCGGATCTATCCCAATCCCGTTATCTGAAACGCTGAAGATCCATTCCCCCTTACTTGCCTCTGCCTTTATCGTTACTACAGGGTTTCTTTCGCTTCTGAACTTTATTGCATTGCTGATAAGATTCTGAAACAGCTGCGACATTTGTACTGCGTCAGCTTTTACAACAGGGAGGTGATCCGACTTTATCTCCGCTCCTGTTTCCTTTATAGTCATCTGCAGATTCTTTTCCACGCTTGAGAGCACTTCATTCAGATCCACGCTTTCAAAGGACATCCCCCTTGTTGTCACCCTGGAAAATGTCAAAAGATCTGTAATCAGCATCTGCATCCTTTTGGCTCCATCTACTGCAAAGTTAATCATTGTGTCAGCATCCGGGTCCAGCCTCCCGCTGTAGCGTTTACCCAAAAGCTGAGTAAAATTACTTACCATCCTTAATGGCTCCTGCAGGTCGTGCGAGGCTATGTATGCAAACTGCTCCAGCTCCTTGTTCGAACGCTCCAGTTCTACCATGGTTTTCTTCAGTTCATCCTCTGCGTGCTTTGCAGGAGAAATGTTAGTCATCTTGAATACCGCCCCCGAAAAAGTGCCTCCTCCTCCGGGTATAAGATCGGTGCTGATCAGATACCATGCGCCGTTTACCAGCATTTCCTCATTCTTTATTTCCTCACTTTCCGGTGTCGTACTCCTGAAATATTTTGTATCAAAAGAGCAGAGCGCTTTGCAGATGTCGCATAACCTGCGCCCTACAATCTCATCCTGTTTTTTGCCCACTATCATTTCAAAAGCCTTGTTGCACTGGTCAATATTAAACTCTGAATTTAGAAGACATACGCCGTCGTTTATAGCATCAAATGTGGCCTGCCACTTCATGGCCGCTTCCTTTAGGCTCATTTCAGCATTCCGTATCCTTAACATGGCATTTATTGTGGCCGTCAGTACCCTCGGCTCCACAGGGTGAGTCAGATATGCATCCGCCCCCATTTCCAGCCCCTGTGCCTTTGACTCATAGTCCAGATATGTTGCCGAAAGATGTATGACTGGAATTGCCGAGGTATCCGGGTCAGACTTAATTCTGCGGCATACCTCAAATCCGCTGATGTCCGGCAGTTTTACATCTAGCACTATAATGTCAGGCTTCTCTTTGGCCTTCATCAAAGCTTCCTGCCCCGTCGAAGCCGTAATAATTTCAAAGCCTTCGGCTCCAAGCGTCCTGCTTGTTGCATATAATCCAACAGGATTGTCATCCACCACAAGAGTTATACATTTTGCGGGTTTGCTGTTCATTCCTTTTTCCCTTTACCGTCTTTTACTGTTTTTAACAGGATATCCCTGATCTGGCTGGCCATTCTGGCTTTCGATATATCTTTTTTCCCAAGCACTGCCGCGGCTGAGCGGTTAAGTCTGGCAATTTCAATTGCGTCCATGTCTTTTGATGTGTTGATTACTACCGGAATGTCCCTCGTTCCGGGATCTGCCTTTAACTTTTCCAGAATTTCAAAGCCTGTCGAATCGGGCATTATTAAATCAAGAAATATTATGTCAGGCTTGTAATTTACCGCCTTCTCAAGGCCGCTCTTGCCGTTTTCAGCCTCAATTACCTCGAAGCGCCCCTGCGGCAGCATCTCTTTTAATATGTATCTGGCAATTGCCTCGTCGTCAATAATTAAGATTCTTGCATTCTTTCTTCTGCTCTTCAAGTTCTGCAGCTTCTTCAGAAGCCACTGCCGCTCAACTGGCTTTACACAGTAGTCGTCTGCACCAAGCGCCAGGCCCCGCTCTTCTTCATCAATTACCGAGGCTACCAGGACCGGTATGTCCTTGTAGCTCGTATTCGATTTCAGTTCTGTCAGAAATTTCCAGGTGTTCTCACCGGGCAGAAGAATGTCCAGTATTATTACGTCAGGCATTGTCTGTTCCAAAGCGGTTCTTGCTTCATCAATGCTTCTGGCCGATTTTACCTTGAAGCCCGTTCCTTTCAGGTATTTATCATAGATAAGGTGCATCGCTTCGTTGTCTTCAATTATCAGAACGGTTGAGTTCTCGGGCGCCTGTTCAAAAACAATCTCCCGGTCCCCGGTCTTCTCACCCCGTGTATACGAAAGCCCGGCAGGGAAGCGGGCAAAGAATGTTGAACCCTCGCCCGGCTTGCTCTTGAGATATACATTACCACCCAGCAGCTCTGTAAGCTTCTTCGACAGCGGAAGGCCCAGACCCGTGCCTTTTGCTTTTTTCTGAAGCTCACTTTCCACCTGCGAGAATTCTTCAAATATTAGTTCCTGATCCTTTGGCGCAATGCCGATCCCCGTATCGGCTACAGAGAAAATTACATATTCTCCATTATCACTCCGCTCGGCTTTTACCCTTACTTCTCCTTTTACAGTGAATTTCAGGGCGTTGGAAATAAAATTTCTCAGCACCTGCGATATCTTGGCTTCATCATTGAACATTAGAGGTATTTCTACCGGGTCTTCAAAAACCAGGCTTACTGCTGGATTTGTCTGCAGCGGCCTCAGCATCCCCCTCAAAGCTGAAAAAAGATCTGAAACCGCAAATTCCACAGGCTTAACCGTCGTTTTGCCCGATTCCACCTTCGCAATATCCAATAAATCACTTACCAGTTCCGTCAGGTCTTCAGCCGATCTCCTGATGTAGCTTACCTGTTTTTCCTGCTCCTCATTCAGATCGCCATCCACATGCTCCTGCAGTAGCCTCACAAGCGCAATGATTGAGTTTAACGGCGTCTTGAATTCATGACTCATATTTGAAAGGAAACGCGCCTTGGCGTCATTTATTCTCTGCAGATGCTCCGCCTTCTCATCCAGCTCGGCATAAAGTGCAACAACACCACGGTTGGTCTCCTCCAGCTCCAGATTCAGCCTCTCTAATTCTTCCTGCCTCCTTTTTATCTCCTCCAAAGTCCTTAGCAGCTCCTGATTCTGCATCTGGAATTCCTCAATAGGACTTTGCGGCTCTTTTTTTATTAGCTCATCTGTTATTCGCCTGATCGCATCGGGACCTATGGGAGCCTTTATATTAGGAATTTTTTTCCCGATTATAACCGTTGTTCCTTTGCCGGGAGTGCACTTTATATCAAAACTGTCCATCAGCCTGCGTGTGCCTACAATTCCAAGCCCCATTCCTGTTTCAGACCGGTAGTGGCCTGCCAGTATGTCTTCAAGATTACTTATTCCCGGACCATCATCTGAAATTTTAATTGAAAGCTTCTGTGCCTCCGGCTTCCCATCAATTGAAAATTCCACTATGCCCCCGCGGGCATAGTTAAAAGCATTTCTAACTAATTCCGAAACCGAGGTCGCTATTGCTGTCTGCTCCCTGGTATCAAAACCCAGTAAAGAAGCTATCTGCCTTGCCCGCTGCCGCGCAAGCACAGTGTCTTCTTCATACTTGATTCTTAAAGTTATTATTTTTACGCTCATAAATTCTTCTTCTCAGGCTCAATTATTCTGACAAGCAAATGTTTCAGTGCATCCTCATCGCTACAACTGTAAAGTCATCATTGCCGCGGGCAAAATCCCTGTAAAGGACTCCGCAGATTACCGACGTGGACTTCATTATCAGTCCCGGATACTTGTCCATATTCCATCTGGCCGACATCCCGTCTGAATGCATTACCATTAGCGAATTCTCTGTCCATGGATAATCAAATACCTGTATCTTTCTGGCTTCATGCCCCGCAATCCCATTATGCGATATCATGCTCCTCGACCCGGTGGGGGAGATTATGACTCCTGAAATGTTGCCTACACCGCAGTATTTTACTACCTTTTTCATTGCATCAAGCTCACTTACTGCAACTGCAGCGCCCCTGGTATGACCCAGTTGCTGATGGATTCTTTGAAGTATTTTGTCTGCCGGGCCTGCTTTCGATTCCTCAAAGGCCTTAACGGCTTCGGTCGAGGCATCTGAAGCCTCCAGGCCATGCCCGAGCCCGTCTGCAATCATTATGGTTATCCCGTTCTGATTTGCCCCCCAGGACCATTTGTCCCCTGAAACCTCCTCGCCGGGTTTGGGAAGATTTATTCCGCTTATCTCATACTTCTGCTCTGAAAGTGCCTGCTTGTTTACCCATATGCGCGATAATATGACGGTACCCTGGCCTTCAACAGAATATATGTCAAAAAAATCTGAAAGGCGTTTTATTGACCCCAGCCCCGTCCCCGGGCTTCCTGCCGTTGAAAACCCGTCCCGCATCGCCTCTGCAACGTTTCTGATCCCGGGACTTTTGTCCAGTGCCAGAAGCTCCAGCCCCTCTTGTTCACCCCTCTTAATCCTGAAAAGCTGAAATTCACCCCCTTGCTTCGTATGCTTTACAAGATTTCTGCACAGCTCGGTTACAATTATGCTGATTCTGCCTTTGTCAGTCTCATTAAAACCAATTGCCGTTGCAGCATATGCCGAAAGCCGCCTTGCTTCTGCAACCCCGCTCTGCTCCGTAATTTTTAATGTAAATATGTTTTTCATTTCCACCTGACAATAGTAACGCGCGTTCCCTGGCCGGGCTTTGTATATATGTAAAACTCGTTGGCCAGCCTCCTGGCACCTCCAAGCCCCAGACCCATGCCCCCGCCCGTAGTGTATCCGTCCTTAATTGCCTGCTCAACGTCCTCAATGCCGGGACCCTTATCCTCAAAGGTCAGCCTGAGCCCCGTTTTTATTCCGTCAATAATCTGGTCTATAACCATAACGCCGCCCCCCCCGTAATCGAAAGTGTTCCTTGCCAGCTCACTTGCCGCAGTAATAAGTTTTGTCTGGTCAACCAGATTCATCCCGATTGCCTTTGCCCACTCCCTTACAAGCTGACGAACCATGACAATATCTTCGGATGTGCGTATTAGTCTCTTGTCACTCCTTTGTACTGTCATCTTCTGTCTCCGGCTCTTCGTTGAATGAGGTCTCATCTTTAATCAATAACGATTCCAGAAGTTCAATGCCCTTGTCCATATCAAGCGCCGTCCTTACGCCTTTCATATCCAGCCCAAGCTCCACCATCGTTATTGCTACAGCAGGCCTCATGCCAACTACCACCGTTAGAGCATCCAGCACCTTGGACATCGATGCAATATTGCTCAGCATCCGCCCTATGAAGGAGTCTACAATCTCCAGTGATGATATATCTATTAGAACCCCCTTTGCTTGCGTCTTTACTATCATTTCTGTCAGGTCATCCTGAAGCGCCAGAGCCAGACGGTCGTGCATGTCTATCTGTATTGTAACAAGCAGGTATTTTCCCATCTTTAGAATAGGAATTCTTTCCATTTACTGCTCCTTCTTTTGATTAGCCTGGGCCTTGACGATGTGCAGCCCGTTCTTTACAAGTGCCGAGCGGAGCGCTTCGGCCATCGTTGCCTTCGTCGTCACGTCTTCCAGGTTTACACCAAGATGCACTATCGTCTGCGCTATCTGAGGCCTTATGCCGCTTATTATGCATTCCGCTCCCATGAGTTTCGCAGCCGCAACGGTCTTTAATAAATGCTGTGCCACTAGCGTGTCCACGGTTGGAACCCCGGTAATATCAATTATTGCAACGTAAGAACCGCTCTCAACAATTTTCGTAAGAAGGCTCTCCATCACTACCTGCGTCCTTTCGCTGTCGAGTGTCCCTATGAGCGGAAGCGCAAGTATGCCGTTCCACAATTGGACTACAGGAGTCGATAGCTCTATCATTTCCCGCTGCTGCCGCAGTATGATTTCCTCCCGGCTCTTTATGTACATCTCTACCGTGTAAAGCCCAAGCTTGTCAAAAATGACCGTGATATTCCAGATCTCACGGCTTAATACTTTCGGATCATCGGTAACGGCGTCAGTCAGACTGTTGAAGAGCGGCTGCTTTAAGGAGAAAATAAACGTTGCCGTCTCTGATGGTGAATACCCCTGTATTGCTCTTGAACGTGAAACTGATCCCAGCATTTCAAGAACCCTCGACCAGATGGGCGAATAAATATCGTAATTCATACCCTGAGCGGCGGCTTCACGGAAAAGATTT
The DNA here is from genome assembly GCA_025612375.1 of Ignavibacteria bacterium. Classification (NCBI taxonomy): domain Bacteria; kingdom Pseudomonadati; phylum Ignavibacteriota; class Ignavibacteria; species Ignavibacteria bacterium. Next base: position 14,033 of record JAAXKN010000048.1, on the reverse strand, counting down.
AGGAATTCACCCGACTGCTGCCTTAATTCGTTTTCATTCATCAGGTCGGACCGGAATGTTATAGACTGAAGCTGTTCTTTTACCCAGCTGTTTAGAATTTCATTCTCTTTCTTGTTCAGAATATCTGATATGATTTGTACCTGCTCCTTTGCCATCAGTATGCTCCTTTATTTAATGGATGTATGGTTCTCTGTTGATATTCCGGATAGCGGACGGCGAATACATAGATTCAGAATTGTTAGAAGCCTGACAAATGCTGGTATCGGATCAGGGCATTAAGCATAATTGCTTAAAATATAAATAATAAAGTTTGGAGTCAATTTTTGTAATTTTCAACCCTGCTGTCAGATTCTAATTACTCCAGCGGCTATGTCCGTTTTCGCCTCAATGCCTGGACAGTCTTAAAATCAATATAGTCTGAATGGATAAACAAACAAGCCATAAAAACGGCGGAATGGCAGGGGAGAGAAGAGAATATAAAAAGCGGGCCGGAGTGCAGCTTCCGGCCCGGCATTTATTTAACAAATTAGGAGCACTTTCATATCGTTAGACGGCTCCTACATAATAATTGTTCCAGCTTTTTTAGAAAATTTTATTTCCCCCAAGGCTTAATCCTCATCATGCTCGTGCTCTGAACCTTCGGTTTTTCCCGAATCTGCGGGTACCGTAACATTAAAGGTCTTTTCAATGCCTTTAATCAGCTGCTGCTTTTCTATATCCGTCAGCTTTGCCTCCGGATGCATCCAGATGTAGGATTCCAGGGGCATTTCGCCTTCCATGACCTGCCTGACCATCGATCTGGCTTTTCTTATCTCTCTTTCCCTGGGGTAGTGCCATTGCGAAAAATTCAGATGCCTCCTGCCTTCATGAACATGATCCGACAAAAACCATGAAACAGGAGCTATGTTAGAATAATACGGCCAGGCGGTTTCATTGCTGTGGCAGTCGTAACAGGCCCTGCGTGCAAGCGATCTGGTCTGCGGCGAATCCCATTTAATTTCTGTTGCGCTTGGCGGATTGTCCTTCTTTACAGGAATGAATTGTATAATAATAATTAATAATAGAATTCCAATCAGGGACCATTTAATAATTTTCCCTCTTTTTCCCTCCATACCCCCTCCAGTCAAAACAGGATTTTTAAATCAGTTCTATTGAATTATTATACAAATTTCTCCTCAAATAATCCCATTTTAATGTCTAAACTTCGACCCATATTCAAAAAAGGCACCCAAAAAGGTGCCTTTCTGCTAAAACTGAAGCCATACCGGATAACTTTGGAGCAAACTCAAGTCTAGGCTTCCACGCGCAGCTCAACGCCTATCTGCTTCAAAAGCCCGGGCAGCCCGCCGCCTTCAACGCGCTCTACCTGCATTCTCTGAATTTTATTGTCCCTTACGTTAAATTCCACTGTTTCATCCGGCATCTCAATCGGCTTGTTTGTCGGCGCAGTCGTCCGAAGTCCTGCATAAGGAGCAGGCAGAGATTTTGTATGTGTCCCGGTTATATGGAACTTAACTGTTACAACGCCACCTTTTTCCTTCAAAAATTCGTAATTAAACCTGAAATCGGGTATACCGCTGCCTAATGCACGGTGAATACTCATAAAATCGCTGCTGTCAAGCGTATCGGGCCCGACACCTGTTACCCTGAAACTGTTGGATAACAATTCCTCGGCTTTGGTGAAATTTCTCTGTTCAATTGCAATCAGGAATTCCTCAACAATATTGGCAGGTCCCATTCTCTACCTCCGTTGTTTATAAATTTATATTCTCTAATTCAAAAGGGCAAACCGTTCTGTTATGAATTTTGAAATTTAACCCAATAAAATCAATGAATTCCCCAATGCCCTTATGCAAGTAGGAATGGAAAATAAATAAAAAATTATTTTCAAACTTCTTCCTAAACCATTATATTTGCTGGGCTTAATAATTTTGCCTGCTGATTAATAACTAAAATATGCACGGGGGGACTCGGTGTTTTCAGTTAACTTTGATACAGATTTCTCAGGGCCGCAGCTGCCTTTTGTAATTTGCGGTGTAAAAAAACAACTGATAGCTATTTCATGCCGGTACGTTCGTGAACTCGTTATACTGCCCCGTGTAACCCGGCTTCCTGATATGTCCTCAAATGTCAGGGGAGTGTTCAATAACCGGGGTGCTATATTGCCGGTACTTGACCTCAGGGCACGGCTTTCAATGGAATCCTCAGAAAAAGAACTTGATGATTTGATCACTCTTCTGCATCAGCGTGAAGAGGACCACAAAAACTGGATGAATGAACTTCATAATTCAATAATTGAAAACCGCCCTTTTAAGCTTACAACAGATCCTCATAAATGTGCCTTCGGCAAGTGGTACGATTCATTTACAACCGCAAATTATATACTCTCCCTTCAGCTCGAAAAGTTTGATGCCCCGCATAAAATGATCCACTCCATCGGCTCTACCGTTGAAAAACTTAAATCCGCGGGTAAATCCGACGAGGCAGTTAAAGTAATTGAAAATGCCCGCAGCACAAAATTAAAGGAACTTATGAGCCTTTTTGAGGAAACAAGACAGTTACTCAAAAGAACGCACAGGGAAATGGCTGTGATAACTGAAATATCAGGCCGGAACTCTGCAATTGCCGTGGACCGGGTGGAATCTGTTGAACCGATAGACGCAGAAAAAATTGAAAACCCTCCCTCTGATTTAATGAGCAGGGAAGATAATATTATTTCAAAGATAGGCCGCCGCAATTCCTCCGGCCAGTTTGTCTACATCCTTAATCCCCATAACCTATAACCTCGAACTTCTTCTTCCCGTCGAACGTTGAACGTCGAACGTTTCCCTCTTGCTTTTTATTATACCGATCGGTATATTGCAATTGTAAATTTATTGAAAGAATAAAAAAATGGATAACAGGGAAAATATACTGGCTGTTGCTCTGAGGCTTTTTTCTTCTATGGGATATGAAGCCGTCGGCGTGCAGATGATAGTAGATGAAGCGGGTATTACTAAACCAACTCTCTATCACTACTTCGGCAGCAAAAGGGGATTGCTCGATGCTCTGCTGGAAGAATACTTTAATGTTCTTATTCAGTCTGTACGCTCTGCTGCGGAATACTATGGCGATCTTCCTCAAACACTGCAGAATGTGGCTGAGGCTTTTTTCTTATTCGCTAAGCAAAATAAGGATTTCTACCGCATGCAGCTTGCAATGTGTTTTTCCGGACCTGAAAGCGAAACTCTTGAGGCATGCTCTAAATACAACAGGGATCTGATTAATATCCTGACAGAAATGTTTATACATGCCGCAGAAAATCATGGTAATATGAAAGGAAGGCATCAGCGTTATGCTTTTACATTCCTGGGAATTATTAATAACTATATCACGCTTTTCCTGGGCAATCATATAAAACTGGATTCACAAGCGGCATTCCAGGCTGTCCATCAGTTCAGCCATGGAATTTATTCTTAAAATATTTTCTTTCGTCGAGCGTTGAACGTCGAACGTCGAACGCCGCTGAAGGCGGCAATTTTTAATTTTTAATTGAAAGGCTTCCCATGCACTGGTCATTCGATTCTGTTTTTTATCATATATATCCGCTCGGCTTCTGCGGAGCACCAAAAAATAACGATTTCTTTTCACAACCCGTCTCGCGTCTGGATAAGATCTATGGCTGGATAGGCCACATGAAATCCCTCGGCGTAAACGCGCTTTACCTCGGCCCGTTGTTTGAATCTACATCCCACGGGTACGATACAGCAGATTACTTTCATGTGGATAGACGCCTGGGTAACAATGAACAGCTTAAAAACCTTATTGCGGCCCTTCACCAAAACGGAATCCGCGTCATCTTGGACGGCGTGTTCAACCACGTGGGACGCAGCTTCTGGGCTTTCCGTGACCTCCGGATGAACATGCAGTCTTCTCCTTACTCAAGCTGGTTCCATGGACTTGATTTTAGCCAGAGGAGTCCCCTTGGCGACCCGTTTAGTTATGAGGGATGGAACGGACACTATAACCTCGTAAAGCTGAACCTGAAAAACCACGATACCAGAGAACACCTCTTTGATGCGGTAAGAATGTGGATAGACTATTTCGAAATAGACGGTCTTCGCCTTGATGCCGCTGATTGTATTGACATGAAATTCCTTCAGGATCTTGCCCTCGTTACCAAACATAAGAAAAAAGATTTCTGGCTCATGGGCGAAATTATACACGGGGATTACAGGCGCTGGGTTAACTCTCAAACACTCGACTCTGTTACAAACTACGAGTGCTATAAGGGCCTCTATTCAAGCCTTAACGATAAGAATTATTTTGAAATTGCATACTCCTTGAACCGCCAGTTCGGCACGGGCGGAATGTACAGGAATATGCCGCTTTACGCCTTTGCCGATAATCACGACGTGAACCGTATTGCAAGCATTATAAAAGACCCTGTGCATATTTATCCCTTGTACTGCCTGCTTTTCACAATGCCCGGCGTGCCGTCGGTCTATTATGGAAGCGAGTGGGCAGTTAAGGGTGAGAAACATCACGGCAGCGACGACCCGCTTCGCCCTTCACTTAACCTTGCAGATTTTACTAACGGCTTTACGCCTGAATTAACTAAAGCACTTTCGCGCCTCTCACAGGTCCGCCACTCCTCAAAAGCCCTTAGGCGCGGTGACTATACGCAGCTGCACGTGTCAATGCAGCAGTTCGCATTTATGCGGCGTACGGAAAATGAAACGGCGGTTGTTGTGCTCAATTCATCCGATAAGCCTGTTAGTCTTGATCTGAATATACCTTCTTTCTCTGACTCGCCTTTTATTGACGTGCTAAATAACAATGAAGTGTTCAATATGAAATCAGGTAAGCTTTTAATTGAAACTTTGTACCCCGGATGGGCTCGCGTTTTGCTGTCACAAAGATAAAAAAACACTTGCAATTCACCCCGTAATTGCATTTATATCTTTATATCCTACTCTTGTTGTGGCCCAAAGGGTGTTTTTATGCCGTGCCTTGTTGCAATATGTTTGTTCTATATCACAATATGCATTTCACGTGAATCCTGCACTTGCTTTTCCAAAATGATTTCCCTTCCTTAAAGTAGTAACTGAACTAAATAAGGTTTGTTACTCCTTTTTTAGCAGCGAATAATTAACCTTCAGCAATAATTAACAGTAAATATTTTGTAACCGTGAAAGGAGTTCTATGATATACATTTCAGCAGCATGCCTCTGAAAATGAATCTTTCGTTTCTCCAAAAGTAGACTTCAAATACTTCGATCCAGGAGCAAGACAGATAGGATTCTTTGTCAAAGGCAGAGAGCTAGTGTAAATACTGCGGCAATCAAGAATCTGAATAATTATGATGTTGAATAGTTTCGTTCCTGTCCCTTTAGTAATTCATCATGGTATTTAGAATCTGGTTTGTGAAACTAAGTTAAAGTTTCATAAAGCGGAATTGGACATTTTATGTTTGAGGGTGAAGTGCGTTTAGTACGGAAAAACAGAAAGTTACAGGTTCTTTAATAAACTGTGTCATTGTTCAAAATTGCTGTAAAACCTGAATGACGGAATTAAGCATTTATGAATAAAAGTCAAACTGAATTGATAAACTATGCAGTAATGCCAGGGTACGAGATGGAAATTGTTTCAATTGTTTATGACAGCTTTTATTATGGAAATGCCCAGAGGTTGCTTTTTGGCAATGATGGGCCAAACTGCATTAAAACCTCTGTACCCGTGCCCCGCTTTGTATTTTCTATCAGCCTGCAGCAAATTTCAAACAATTCAGAAGACGACAATATAATATTTACGTTTCCAGTATTTCCAATGAGTTCTTTAACTAATTAAATAAATGACCGGAAAGGCTCACTCAAAACTGGGCCTCATAATAATGCGTGTAAATTGGCTCAAAATATATGTTCTGAAAATCTGGGGTTCTATTAAACAATCATTAATCAATTTTAGGAGGATGAGAGATGAAAAGGTTACACGTGTTCGCCATGCTTATTATGGCATGTTTCTGGGTTCTTTCCGGGCTTGTCCAGGCACAGACTACTTATTACTGTATTGGAAACCTGGTATGGAATGATCTTAACAAAAACGGCATCCAGGATCCCGGCGAACCTGGTATTCCGGATGTTACTGTTACCCTTTACGGCTGTCCTTCAGTAACATCACCGATTTCGGCTAGCGAACTGCAGAATACACAATCAACGAAGCTCGCTGAAACAAAAACAGATCTGAACGGAAACTACTCCTTTGGTGGTCTCCCTGCGGGTCTTTATTTTGTAAAGGTAACTCTTCCTAATGATACCTGGGCAGTAAGCCCGATGTTCCAGGGCACAAGCGACGAGAAAGATTCCGATATTTTCCCGTACCTTTGCCACACTGGCGTTATTGTTCTGCCGGGTAGCGGATCAAATGATCGCTTGGGTATGGACGCTGGTCTTTTCCAGCCTCAGGACTGCGATCTCGTAACCATTGGTGACATGGTATTTAACGACTGCAATCACAATGGCGTTATGGATTGCGAAGAGAAGGGAATTGCCGGCGTTAGGATTAGACTTTATGCCTGCGACATTATTCCGGAAGATGGAATTCTTGACCTTTCTGCAGCTTCTCACAGAAGGCACTGCAGGGGCTTATTCCTTGAGGAAACAGTTACGGACCTTAACGGCAACTATGAATTCAGTGGACTTATTCCTGGCGAGTATTGCATTGAAGTTTGCCTGCCTCACGGATTCAGAACTGTTCCAAGACCGAATTGCCCTGACGTATGCAACCCCGTTTATGAAACAAACACTACCGGATGCATGATGTTTTCTGCCTGCACGAAGAACCTCGATATCGATTTCGCCGTATGCCATGAAGGCTGCGACCTCCCCGGTATCGGTGACCTCGTATGGAATGATGCTAACAGAGACGGACTGCAGACTATGAATGAAACGGGACTTAAAGGAATAAAGGCTACACTTTATCTCTGCACCGCAGATCATAATAGACCTACTGCATGCACCGACGGCGCTCTGTGCGATGGAATTAAGATTGGTTCAGTTACCACTGGTGACGATGGCAAATATCTTTTCAGCAATCTTCTGCCGGGCCACTACTTCATAAGATTCGCAGCCCCGTATGGCTGGGTTCCTACTGAAAAGCACGTGCTCGACGACCGCAGTGTTGATTCTGATGTATTTACAAAAGTTTGCGGTGACAATACATACGTTACAACATGGTGCATAAACGCTGATGAAGATAGAGATCCATTAGTAAATAGAACTATAGACGCTGGTTTCTATTTCGATCCTACATTATTTGCAAGTGTTGGTAACTTTGTCTGGAGAGATGACGATGCTGACGGAGTTATGGATCCTCGCGAAGTTGGAGTCCCCGGTGTTACAGTTCAGCTCTATGTTTCAAAATGCAGCTGCGCTGGAAGAACTGATGACTTCACGGTGGAATCTGGCTCTTATACCTGCAGCCACGGCGACGGTAAACTGGTTGCAACTACTATGACTGACGAGAACGGATACTATTCCTTTGAAACTATTGAACCAGGTCATTATTACCTGAAGATAGTTCCTCCTTCATGCTTCCTTCTTACTCAGTACCGTAGAGCAGGTGTTCCTTATGATGAGAATTCAGATTTCTGGCCGAAAACCGGCACTACCAGATGCTTGAATCTTGATGCAAACGACAACATTACCTGCATCGATGCAGGCCTCATTCCGAAGGATCCTGAGGCTGGTATGGTTGGTAACTTTGTATGGAACGACGCTAATAAGAACGGCGTTCAGGATTGCGGCGAAAAGGGTATCTGCGGCATAACTGTCGAACTCCATAAGTGCGATGGCGGTGCTTTGGTTGCTACAGAAGTAACTGACGAGAACGGAATGTACCTCTTCACAAATGTTCCGGCTAATACTACTTACTATGTGAAGTTCATTCTGCCTGCTCAGTATCAGTTCACGGCTCAGAATGCAGATGCAAACGACGCTCTCGATTCAGATCCCTGCCCCGAAAAATGGATTACTGCTAACTTTACTTTAGGACCGGGACAGAATAATATGACCCTGGATGCCGGTATGTATACTGCTTCCTGCACATTCGGTAATTATGTGTGGAATGATAAAAACAATAATGGCAAGAAGGATAACGATGAACCTGGCATGGCTGACGTAACAGTTGAACTCCATAAATGCGGAGAGAGCACTGCCATTAAGTCTGTTAAGACAGATGCTGAGGGCTTCTATACTTTCAGCGACATTCTTGCAGACAGCTATTACCTGAAGATTATTATTCCTGAAGGCTATGTATTAGGCAAATCAGAAGAAAGCAGCGACAGCGGCGTTAACGTAGGCTTGGCTCTCGAGGGAACATGTTTCGACCTGAACAGAGAAACTGCACTTAAACCTGTTCCTCTTATTACTTCAGTTGGCGGTGTTAATTCCAGAACTGGTGTTCCGACTGAATTTGCATTACGCCAGAACTTCCCGAACCCCTTCAACCCGTCAACCACTATCAATTTTGATATCCCGGCTGCCGGTCAGTATGTTATGAAGGTATACAACATGCTAGGTCAGGAAGTTTCTACTTTAATCAATGGTGAACTTAATGCTGGATATCACAGTGTAACATTCGACGCCAGCAGGTTAACCTCTGGTGTCTATATCTACAGATTAACTGGTAACAACGTTGTTATGACGAAGAAGATGATGCTGAATAAGTAATTTCCGCATCCTCCGGAAATCTGCTTAGCTTGGCAGATTCTTCACTGATCCTAAAGGGCTGCCTGAATAAGGCAGCCCTTTGTTTTGATTTTTACCACTGAAAAAGAAATGAGATTCCCAAGACGAATCTTACTGAATATGAGGGCGCCGGAAATGAAAAAAAATTACTTTTGCCTGGGCTTTATCCTCCTCTTCCTTTTTTCTTGCAATGTAAAAGCACAGGATAATTGCGATCTTAGCGGCTTTGTTACTTTCTCTAAAACGGAATGGTCGGCTGATGCAGATGGAAATAACGCCGGAACTGTCCGCGATATTTACTTCCTCCAGGCTTTCCCGCAGGGTCTTACTGTCGGTGGTACATTTACAATTAAACTTACTTCTTCTAAGTCTGTGGCAGCTTTCCTGCGCAGGGACGACGCTCCGGGTAAACTGACTAAAAATTATACCGACCCCGCTGCAACCGAATCGGGCTTGCTCGGCGTCAATCTGGTTGCTCTGCAGCTTAATATCTCTGCCGACGGCCTTTCACCTGTAAAAAAACCTTTCAAACTCATTGAGCTCGTCATTACTCAGGGTATATTCCAGGGAAAATCGGTTGCTGAATTTTTCACTCTCGCTAATTCAGCCCTTGGGGGATCCGCTATCTCTGGCTCAGGCTTTTCTTACTCCGACCTGAGCGATGCCGCCGCCAGTATAAATGCCAATTTCAATAACGGCAAGGTTAATAACGGCTTCCTTGCCTGCCCGGATAATGCCCCGGCACTGAAAGCTTCCCTCGGGGACAAAGTCTGGAAGGATGACAATGATAACGGAATTCAGGACTCAGGGGAAACTGGCTTCTCCGATATTAAGGTGGAACTGCACGATTGCACCGGTATGCTGATTCGTGAGTCCAAAACAGACTCCGAAGGCCGCTACCTCTTTACGGATGTTACTAAAGGAAACTACTTCGTGAAGATTATTCTTCCTGACGGATATATTGCCGGTAAGCTGAATCAGGGACAGGATGACGCTGCCGATTCAGACATTAAGTCAGACGGGCAGACCGACTGCTTTACATTTGAGGCCTCGGCAGATAACAATTCTATTGATGCCGCTCTGGTAAAAGCTGATGGCGCAGATATACAGGTGTCCAATACTGCCGACAAAACTCACATTCAATGCGGGGATTCTTTTACATTTACTGTAAGTGCAAAAAACGCGGGCTCCCTGAAAGCTAATTCCGTCGTCGTTTCCGATATCCTTCCTCAGGGGACGGTCTACGTTAATTCAAGTGCCACTTTTGGCACCTACAATCCGGCAACTGGAGAGTGGGCCATAGGCAGCCTTGACGCAGGACAGAGTGCCGCGCTTACTATAAATTTAAAATCAGATTGCACTAACCTGAACGGAAACTCCCCGGATCTAGGCGCTGCCGAAGGATTTAATGTTTTTGTCCTGGAGAATATGAACCACCCGTACTCTATTGCCCAGGGTAAGGTCGCAGTCGGCGGAGATGCCAGCCTGACAGGCTATTCAGTAGGCGAAAATATCACTGCTGAAAACAGTGACGTCCTTATTGTAGGCGGTAACCTCACCTTTACAAGCGGAACCGTAAAAAACGGTAATGTGGTCTGTGGCGGAACTACTAATCTTCCTCAGCCTGCGGTCTCTATTACAGGAGGAACATTAAAACAAGGCCGCCCGATAGATTTCGTTGCCGCAAAAGCATACCTCCGGAACTTTTCAATAGCTTTGAATGGAAAAATTGCAAACGGAACTGCACAGCCACAGTGGGGCGGACTGACACTTAAGGGGTCTGATCCCGCACTGAATGTATTTAATGTCGCCGGAAGCGAGTTTTCAGGTGCCATGTACTTTATTATTAATGTTCCCGATGGATCTTCTGTATTGATTAACGTTAACGGGCTTAATTTAACCTGGAGCGGCGGCATGAGCCTGGTTGGAGCTCCTCAAAACAAGGTCATTTATAACTTCCTACAGGCACAAACACTAAAAATTCAGGGCGTGGACATAAAAGGCTCCATACTCGCTCCTTTTGCCGCAGCGGAATTTCAGTCCGGAATTGTAAACGGACAGCTGATTGTAAAATCAATTTCAGGATCAGGACAGTTTAATAATGTTCTGTGGGATGCAGATATTGCGGAACCCGGCAATACTTCTGAAGACCAAACCTATACCAGTACTGCATCACTCTCAATCTGCGAACCGGCTGATATTAATCCCGGCAATAACTCTGCAAGCGTAACTGTTTATACAGGCGATGCCAGCAGGGTGGATGAAGTCTCTTTGCCGGAAAATTTCACCCTTGAACAGAACTACCCGAACCCGTTTAATCCTTCAACTACTATAGGATTCTCGCTTCCTGAAGCAGGAAAGTATTCTCTTAAGGTATTCAATATGCTTGGCCAGGAAATATCAACACTCCTGAACCGTGAACTTTCACCAGGATACCATAAGGTTACCTTTAACGCATTTGCTATGCCTTCAGGCGTGTATATCTACAGATTAAGCGGCAATAATGTGATGCTGATAAGGAAGATGATGCTCAGTAAGTAATTTATTTGTGATGTTTAAGAAATTTCCACGGCTTGCAGAGCTGCCCTAAAAGGCAGCTCCATTTTTAGATTGCACAGGCAGTAATGACTTTACTAAGATACGATGCTTAAAATTACGACTTACGATAGGAGCATGAGAAATGAAGAATTTATACTTATGTATTATCTTTATCCTGTCCTTTGTTCTTTCTTTTTGTGAAGAAGCTAACGCACAGGATGAATGCGATCTCAGCAGGTTTGTTACTTACACTAAAGGCGGATGGGGGAGCGATGCTCATTCAAATAACCCCGGCTCTATACGCGATTCCATCTTCCCTCTGGCTTTCCCGCAGGGTCTTACCGTAGGCGGAACACATACAATTAAACTTACTTCTTCAGCTGCAGCAGCTCTGTACCTTAGACGCGGCGGCACACCCGGAAAATTAAACTATAGCTATGTCGATCCCTCTGTAACTGAATCAGGTAATCTGGGCGTTCAACTGGTGGCTTTGCAGCTCAATATCTCGAATGACTTGCTTCTTCCTGCAAAACCGCTTCATCTGACCGACCTTATAATTACAGAGGGTAAATTCCAGGGGAAAACTGTTGCTGAATTCTTCGCCATTGCAAATGCTGCCCTGGGAGGTGCCGACATCTCGGGAATGGATTATACTTACTCCGACCTGAATGATGTGGCAGCCGCCATCAATGAGAATTTCGACGACGGAACCCAAAATAACGGCTTTCTTACGTGCCCCGAAGATAAACCCCCGCTAAAAGCTTCAATAGGCGATTATGTGTGGGTGGACTTAAATGATAACGGCATACAGGATGACGGCAATACCGGGGTGGGGAATGTAACTGTACGGCTTTACGACTGCTCAGGCCAATTTATCAAAGAAACCACCACAGACTCTCAGGGATACTATTTCTTTGAAGATGTTCCGGAAGGGAATTACTACGTGAAAGTTATTATCCCCGGTAACTATTCTGTTGGAAAGATGGATCAGGGAACAAATGACGCCAGCGACTCTGATTTCAGGACGGATGGACAGACAGAATGCTTTAACTTTGCGGGTACAACGGACAACTATTCTATCGATTGCGCTCTTATTTCCCGGCAGCTTGATACCGATCTGGAAATTGTAAAAACTGCCAGCAAGACAAATGTTCAGTGCGATGAAGTTTTCAGCTATACCATAACGGTAAAAAATAATGGTCCGCTTAGCGCTTCGGCAGTAGTTGTCGCCGACGTTCTGCCCGAAGGTGTGGATTTCGTGAGCTCAACTGCCTCACAGGGCGTTTATGATCAGAATACGGGTAAGTGGAATGCCGGAAGCCTCGAAAAGGGGCAAAGTGCCATTCTTACAATAAATGTAAAGGCTGATTGTACTGAGCTGGAATCAAATCTTGTTAACCTTGGTGCGGCAAAAGGCTTTAATGTGTTTGTCCTTGAAAACATGACCCAGCCCTCAGCCGATACACAGGGAAAAGTTGCTGTTGGTGGAAACGCAACCCTCTCTAATTACTCGGTAGGCGATCTTCTGCCTCCAAACAGCGGAGACGTTCTGATTGTCGGCGGCAGCCTGGTCTATACAAGCGGATCTATAAATAACGGAAACGCGGTTTATGGCGGAACAACAAACCTGCCCCAGTACGCGGTTTCAATTACCGGCGGAACATTAAGGCATGACAACCCTATTGATTTTCAGGCGGCCGGAAACTTCCTGAAGAACCTGTCAAATACACTTTCAGCCACTTTCCCGAACGGTTCAACCCGCTTCGAGTGGGGAAGCGTTACACTTAAGGGAACAGATCCGCTTCTGAATGTATTTACTGTTTCAGGAAGTGACCTTTCAGCGGCAAATAACTTTGTAATTGATGTCCCCAAAGGCTCCTCCGTCCTTGTAAATGTCAGCGAGCATAATCTCAGCCTGAAAGGAGGCATGGATCTGATTGGCGCTGCGGTAAATAGCGTAATCTATAACTTCTTCCAGGCTCAATCACTCAGTATCTCTGGAATGGATCTTAGAGGCACCGTTCTTGCTCCTTTGGCTGCTGTGGATTTTAAGGCAGGAATCGTAACCGGGCAGCTCATTGGAAAATCTGTAACCGGTTCAGGGCAGTTTAATATCGATCCCTGGGATGGCGGTGTCCTGGGACCTGAAAGCTTCACAAATACTGCCTCTCTTTCAGAAAGTATCCCGCTGGACTCTAATCCTTTGAATAACTCCTCAAGCGTAACTGTTCAAGTGGGACTTCTGAGCAATATGCGTGATAACGGATCTATGCCTTCGGATTTCATACTCAGGCAGAACTATCCGAACCCGTTTAACCCTTCAACTGCAATTGAATTTGCAGTGCCTGAAGCAGGCATGTATTCTATAAAAATTTTCAACATGCTTGGGCAGGAGGTTGCAACGGTCTTGAACCAGGATCTCCCGGCAGGATACCACAAAGCCGTTTTCAATGCATCCAATGTTCCCTCAGGAATCTATTTCTACCGCCTTGATGGCAGCAATATTCATCTGACCAGAAAAATGATTCTAACAAAATAATTTTATCCCCCATTTTAAGCAGGGGAGCCCTCATCCCCTGCTTAATTCCTCAACCTTCTTTCCCCCCCGTCGGACGTCGGACGTTGGACGTCGGACCTTTTCCCCCCCCGTCGGACGTAGGACGTTGGACGTCGGACCTTTTCCCCCCCCCCCCGTCGGACGTTGGACGTCGGACCTTCCCCAGGACCTGTGCAAAGTCATTGAAAAAGGTATTGAAAAAGTTTAAGATA
>JAAXKN010000047.1 GCA_025612375.1 Ignavibacteria bacterium | reverse complement strand
AAAAGAAAAATACAAAGAACTTCTTCTTGAAAGATTTGCAAGGTTATAAACCTGAGCGGCGGTCATAATTTTATAATGGCCGCAATGGATCAGTTATCCCCCATATATCACCAATTATTTTCCGATTATATTCCGGAATCTTATATTTGTACCTGTCAAAATAATCATTCTTTGGGAGCATCTATGCAGTGCACGTACTGCGGCAAAAGTATTCAGTCCGATGAGGTGGCGTTTGAAGGTCTATCCTTCTGTAATAACCTGTGTAAACATTTGTGGCAGAAGGGAAATACGGCTGCGGCGGAAGGATTTGAATTATGCAGAGTGCACTAAGACTTACTTAAAACATCTGATGATTAAAGGTTTTCAAGAAATGTATTGAGGTTGCCTTGAAACTTATTAAAGACTTTCGAAATATTTAATATTCCTCCCTGCATTTGTTCCCACTCCAGTTGAAATCCATACCCATGGAAGAAAACGTGTCTAAACCTTCTGTAGGGAGCCATCAACGCAGGAAGTTCATCCTTAAACAATTCGGGTAGTGGCGGCATTGGCGGATAGCAGAACCTTTTGAACAGTTCAACGTGCCAATTCTCCCCTTTGGGAATTTCTATATTGTAATATTTAGAAATACGTTTTAGTAAATTCTCTATCCCATTATAGAACTGGGCAAGGAATGCCCCAGCGGCAGTCTTTTCACGTACATTGGGTTGTTGGTCCGCAATATCTTCTGCCAGTTCTAAAAGTTCCGTCACTATCTGCTGGATCGCTTCAAGCTCAATGGAAATTTCTTCCCTGATTTCTTCTCTGGTCATAAAAGAATCTGTCCGTAATTTTCAATGTGCCTGGTAAACCGGGAAGATGGGCTCAAGGAAACTACATCCAGCGGAATATTCAGTTCCTCCTCCATTTTGCCAGCAAACTCAAATATTCTCCAGCCTCTTATGCCATCAAGAGCAATATCTATATCACGCGCTGTTTCAGGAGCGGCAACTGCACTGCCGAACATAATTATCCTTGTTGCTCCATAGTTTTTTGCTTCAGAAACTATCCTGTCTATCATTTCCTTAGTGATTTTCATATCAGATTCCTTTTTCCCTTGGAACTGTTCTTCATCTGTTCGAATATAAGTATTTTTCGAATCATTTTGTATATTCAGGTAATATTTTTCAGAACTTATCAGGTTGGCATATGCCCGGATTAACTGCCCGCAATTTTATTTGTTCAGCTCTGCTGATTGCCTTTTGCTTACTCTCCCCCGTGTTTATTGGTACGGGCGCGGCACAGCAGAAACAAATTGAAAAGCATTCCTCAAAATTCAGCGTGATCGGCTTTTTTACCGGCAAAAATGACCAGGCTCATGTAAGTTTTGTGCATGAGGCCAACAGGTGGCTTTCTTCTCAAGCCTTAAAGTATAATTTCACTTACGACTCAACAAACAACTGGAACAACCTTAATGAAAAGTTTCTTTCTAATTACCAGGTTGTAATATTCTTAGATACGCGTCCCGACTCCGCCGCGCAAAGAATTGCTTTTCAGAAGTATATGGAAAACGGCGGTGCCTGGATCGGCTTCCATTTTGCCGCTTTTGCTCTTACCCCCTCTTCTTTCCCTGAGGACTGGGACTGGTACCATAATAAGTTTTTGGGCTCCGGAGAGTATAAGGGCAATACATGGAGGCCTACTTCGGCAATTCTTAAGGTCGAAGACTCTACTCATGCTTCAACTAAAGACCTGCCTCGCAAATTCACTTCGCAGCCTAATGAATGGTATAGCTGGAAGAACGACCTTCGTACGAATCCTGATATAAAAATTCTTTTATCTATAGATTCTGCAAGCTTCCCTCTTGGAACAGGCCCCAAACTTTATGAGATCTGGCACAGCGGCTATTACCCCGTGGTCTGGACAAACATACATTACCGCATGATCTACATCAATATGGGTCACAACGATATTGATTACGAACATAACTCAAGCAAAGAATTGTCATTTACATTTCAGAACGATGCACAGAACAAACTTATAATTAACAGTCTGCTATGGCTGGGACGCAGAAGCTCAGACGGTAATGGGAACGGTTAAAAGATATTTTGTGGGAACTGATGAATAATTAATGCCTGCCCCGGAGGGGGCAGGCTTTTTTGGGGAATGTTTTTCTAATTCAGGCTTACCTGTGTGCCTGCTTCCTCTGAGGAGGCTGAGGCTTCAGGTGACTTATCTGTATCTTTGGGCAGCTTGTCTTTTATTATCATTGCCAAAAGAGTGTTTACCAGGGAGTTGCCGTCCGATCCGCTGCCGCTTCCTCCGGCTACAATGTCCGGAACAAGCTTGAAGCCGCTGGTGGCAAGGGCTTTGGCAACTTCAATTGCCGCATAATTGCCCGATTCCATCGACTTGATCTTCATTGTTATAACATCCGCTTCAGCCGTACCAACTGCTTTAATCTTATCACCTTCGGCCGAACCCACGGTCTTTAATACCATAGCATCCGCCTCGGCGTTGATCTTCTTAGATTCTGCCACACCGCCCGCGCTTTTTACAGCTGCCTGGGCTTCAAATTCACTTATCTGAACTTTACGCTCGGCGTCAACTACCCTCGCCTGCGTATCGGCCAGCGCCTTTGCCTGCTGAAGCTCCTTGCGCGTGTCTTCTGCAAGGCGCTGCGTATCGTAGGTAACCTTCTCCTGCTCTGCTATCTTGCGGTCGGTAAGTGTTTTCATAAGCTCTTCGGGCGGCACAATATCGCCAATCAGGGTATCAACTGCGCCGACGTTATAGTCCTGCAGCGCTCTTGATATGCTCTGCCTTGCGTCATCCTGGCGCTCCTTACGGCCCTTGAGGAATTCAATTACGTCGGAGCCCTGGGCGGTGTTGCGGAAATAATTGCCTATTGTAGGCTCAAGCACCTGCGTAACCAGGTTTGCCACGCTTCCGAAACGCGCTATTACCTTCGGCGCATCGGTGCTTGGAATGTGAATGATCTGGCTTACGTCCAGACTGAAAGTAAAACCGTCGGATGAGCGGACCTTGATTGTAGAAAGCTTTTCATCGAGCCTGTGCGATTCGGTTTTGCCTGTAGCCCAGTTGAGCACAACGTTTGCTGTAGGCACAATTTCAACTTTGTGGGTGTAAGGATTGATAGGATATTTACCCGGATCAAGAGGCTTAACCCATACGCCCTTCTGCCCACGGCTTACAAGGTTTCCGTGCTTGAAGCTTTCGCCCGTAACGTCCACTCCCTGATCGCCCACGTAAGCAATTACAACGCCCACGTTTGCAATGGGTACGGTAGTCATTTCCTTAATTTCCACAGTAGCAAATCTGGGATTTATGTAATAGCGCCCGGCCAGTATAACCTGTTCCTGAAGGCCCTTAAAGCCGCCGTTATCAAGGAATATCTGTCCGTCCTGGAAGCTGTTATGCCCCGGTATTTCGCGCCCGGCAATTTCGCCCGTCTGCAGCGGCAGGCCTTCGCGTGTTGTAACAATACCCACCATATTGTCATCAATTTCAAGCGCCGCTTCTTCAACAACTGTAAATAGTGAAGTGTTGATGCGGTAAGTTCCCGGAGGGATAATTGTAATCTGGGGGCCGCGTTCGCCGCCGTTAAGAAGGAAGTCGCGTGCGCTCTGGAATGAGTCGCAGTTAACTTTCTTTGCAAGCACGCGTCCATCCTTAAGCGGATGCCCGTCCCTTGCCTCAACTATGCCAATATTGCCTTCTTTAATATTGATGAATTTCTGTTTAGAAACTTCGTACTGCCAGGGCCAGAGCCAGAAATGGAGGCCCGGGGCAAGAGTATCGGCCTGGTAGCCGGCTTCGCCATTGAGGGCAATGATTGCTCCGTCGGGCAGAGTGCGGTGTTTGCCCAGAAGGACGAACTTTTTATTAACAATGCCTATTGAGTCCTCGGGAATAATAACAATTCCGAAGAACCGTAAGAATAGTTTGTAGGCTACGATCAGAATAACAAGGAGGAATATCCACCAGTAGCTGCCTAAAAAATTTGCCATTTCCACGCTGCGGCTCCTATGATTAATGTTGGTAAAAATACGACATAGAAACTAGATAATTCCCCGTTAATTAGCAAAGGCGGGGATTAGGGGGGATTGTTTTGATTTTTTTATGACTAGCCACGAGCTTTAGCTCTACCGTGTATACACATTTAAGAGGTTGTGTATCAGATGTGAAAATAGAGCATCTGGAATAACGCAATCACTAAGCCCGCCTCGGGCGGGCGCTTTGTCTGTAGCCGGGGGTGACAAAACCCCGGAGGGGTGAGGGAACCCCCGGGAAACGTATTCCCCCCACACAAAAAAGAGCCCCGGGAGGGGCGACATGTATGGAAAATGGTTGAATCTATTGGGGAAATCCCGCCTAACCACAAATGATAACCCAATTTCATGAAATTTATCCATCATGGAACGGGAATATGTCGCGGCTGCCGCGGCTCCGGGGGTGGGGTTTGGGATCATTTCCCCCGGGGGTTCCCGCATTCACCTTCGGTGAATTTGGTCACCCCCGGCTACAAACAAATCGCTTCTCCGAAGCTCTGGATTATTTTTTGATCGTCGTTTTTCTACAGGCAAATCGCTTCTCCGAAGCTCTAAATTATTGTTGGGATGTCGTTTTGCTACAAATCGGCCGCGGCCGACTTCTCCGAAGCTCTATGGAGGGGGATAAAATTGTCGCCGGTTGGATACTTCCGGGGTATTACTCAATATTAGACCTTGATTAATTTCGGGTTTCTTCTAGTTTTTCTGGAAATTACTTCACTAAACAAATAGAAAAAAAACAGGAGAAATAACGGCAGAATAACAAATAATAAAAGGAGGAAACTATGTCTGTACAGGATAATAAATCTATCGTCCGCAATATATATGAATCCTATAACCGCAGGGATTTTAACGCCGCGGTTAAAAATGTGGATTCAGCAGGTATACTTACCAACATACCCGCCAATATGACATACAAGGGACCCGAGGGCTTCAAACAATTCATGAAAAATTGGGATGAGGCTTTCCCCGATTCAAAATGCGAGATTAAAAATATTGAAGCCGCAGAGGATTTTGCTATATGCGAATTCCGCGGCGTAGGTACGCACAAAGGCACTCTCAGAACTCCCGATGGCGATATTCAGGCCACCGGCAAACACGTGGATGTTCCGTTCTGCGACGTATACCACTTCAAAAACGGGAAAATAATCAGCTCAAGCAGCTATTATGACGTGGCGACTTTCATGAAACAGCTTGGAGTTCTTACCGAGCAGAAAATGCACGCTTAAAAGGCAAATTCAAAATAAAGAAGGCAGACCACGGTCTGCCTTTTTATGTTCACGCCTTAAGCACAAAACTATTACCCGGCTTTAAGGCCAGGGTTTCATATCACTAATTTACCAGTTCCTGCAGCTGCTCTTTTTCTTCACCCAGCAGCGCCTTTTCAAGGTCGAGCAGTATCAGAAGCCTGTCTTCAAGCCTTGCAATAGAGGTGATGTAATCTGAATTTATGCCGGCAGCAATTGCAGGCGGCGCCTCAGTAATATTTACCGGAATGCGCAGCACCTCGCTTACGCTGTCAACAATAAAGCCCACGGTCCTGCCGCAGATTTCAACTACAATTGTCCTGGAATTCCTGTCGTGCTCAATTCTCTGAAGCCCCAGCTTCTTTCTTAAGCTAATAACAGGTATTACCCTTCCCCTCAGGTTAATTACACCGTCAACAAATTCGGGTGAATTAGGCATCTGTGTAATTTCTATCATCCTGATAATTTCCTGAACCTTCAGTATGTTCACTCCGAACTCTTCATTGCCTATCTTAAAGCTGACGAGCTGAAGTATTTCATCCTTGTTTTCTGCCTTTTCCATTTTAATTCCCCTTACTTCTTAATTAGTTTACTATTGTTTTTTGCTACAAATCCGTTAGAAGACTGCCTCTCATTGCCGCTGTTAATCTTAAAGCCCGCTACAATCTCCTGTAGATTAACCGTAAGGCGGTTTAAGTCCTCTGCAGCACGCGCAATCTGCTCAGTTCCGGCGGCAGACTGCTGAGTTACACTGGAAATGCCCTCAATGTTCTTGGATATCTGTTCGGCGGCACTGGACTGTTCCTCACTTGCCGCGGCAACCTGCAGGACCACGTCAGTTGTTTTCAGGGCTCCCTTGAGGATTTCACTTAAGACCTCTGCCACTTCTTCAGTCAGTTTCATCCCTGCTTCAACGGCTATTCTGGCCTCTCCCATGGATGAGTCTGCGTCTTTTGCCTCGTCCTGTATGGCTTTTATAGTCTCTGCTATTTCCTTTGTAGCCTTAGTCGTACGCTCGGCCAGTTTTCTTACCTCATCTGCAACAACGGCAAAGCCGCGTCCCTGTTCGCCGGCACGCGCAGCCTCAATTGCGGCATTTAAGGCAAGTAAGTTAGTCTGGTCTGCAATGTCGTCAATTACCTGGGTGATCTCGCCAATCTGTTCGCTTCTTTTTGAAAGGGAGGCTACAATTCTTGAGGTTTCCTCTGATGAGACTACAATCTTCTCAATTCCCTTCTTTGTATCGTTAATCTTCTTAGCTCCTTGTTCAGCCGCCTGGCTGGAGCCCCTTGAGACATTTGCTGCTTCATTTGCATTCTTTGCTGTTTCATAGACGGTTTTAGTCATCTCCTCAATAGCTCCTGCCACCTCTGTTGCCTGCTGGCTCTGTTCCTGTGCTCCTGCGGCCATCTGCTCGGAAGAAGAGGATATTTCATTTGCAGCTGAAGCTGTAGCCTGTACGGCTTCACTTACCATTGAGAGTGTGTTTTGAAGGTCTCCAACCATTTTGTTTATATTCACACTCAGCTTATAGAGGTCGCTCTTTTCGTCGAGCTCGAGATTCTTTGTAAAGTCGCCATGGGCAACTAAGCCTATTACATCTGCAATAGGAGCCACCTGTTCATTCAGGTATTCTCTCTGTTTTGCTTCCAGGTCGCGCAGGTCTATAAAGTTTGCAAAGCAGGCAACCATCTCTTTTTTGCTGTTATAAATAGGTCCCGAAGTAATCAAAGCCGGGAATGTGTTCCCTTCATGGTCCTTAATATAGTGTTTTTCCTCATTTAAGAATTTCCCCTGGAAAGCATTTATGGAAACTGATTCCTGAATAAAAGCTTCCTTAACCGTAAGCTTTCCTATTATTTCTTCCGGTTTTTTATTAAGGCGGATCATTTTCAGCGTTGCGTTATTAACCGAGAGGACTTTAGTATTCTTATCGGCTATAAACATAGCTGCGCTGAGCCCCTGCTGAAAGCTCTGCGCCATAGCAATTTCGTCATTAATCTTTCCGATCATGGTATTGAAGCCTTCAGAAAGATGGCCTATTTCGTCGTTACTCTTATAATCAACCGTAACCGACAGGTCGCCATCAATTACCCTGCGCGTTGCCAGGCTCAGTTTACCCACAGGATCACTGATCTTTTTATGTATGAGCAGGTAATTTACCGTCTGCGAAAAGATCAGGAATCCAATTATTCCATACATCGTATTCTGCAGCATCATGGAATTAGCCACTCCAAGCCCCAGAATTGCAAGACCTGTAACAATATAGATACCAAAGAACATTTTTTTAATCGACATTAATTTCTCACTTCTTTTAACTGTTAATGATTTGGAACGCAGACAGAATTCTTACACCGGCATTTTATCGAACATCATACTCTCTGCAGTGTAAGGGCAAAGAGTTAATAGCAAGCCCTGCCTTAACTGATGCATAGGATCATAAAAATGGGATCAATTTGCTGTAAGTACAAAAGGCATGCCGATTGAAGATTTGTCTGCATTTAGATAATTAAGGGCACCATTTTCCCCAACAACTCTCATAAAATCAGGTACCGGACACCTCATTTGCTTAAGAAATAAGTCTTAGTTGCTTTTATTATCGGTATTATTCTTCTTCAATTTAGGGGCTAATGGAATTTTTTTATTCCTTTAAATAAAAATCTGATGTTCATTTTTGCGTTGATGAGCCGCCGCTCCCCCATACAAAAATTGGGTGAAATTTGCAGAATGCATTATAAAATATTAATAAATTCACGTCCGGGGCCCGCAATTTGCGGTTATTTAACCTTAATTACCATTACCGTCATATCGTCCTCAAGCGTATTTTCGCCGGCCCAGGCGCGGGCGGAGGCGCAAATGTGATCTATAATCTCCCCCGCGGGCTTTCCGGCGGCTTCCCTGAAGGCCTCCACCACCCTTTCCATTCCATAAGTCTCTTTTTTAGGGTTAAACATCTCGGGCAGGCCGTCGGTCATAATCAGCAGCACGTCGCCCGAACAGATGTTTCCTGAGATCTTCTGATACGGAAAATCGTTAAACGCCCCCAGCGGCATCCCCTTCAGAAGGAACTCCTCCACCTTGCCCGAAGCCTTCCTGTAGATCTGCATGGGCGGCATTCCGGCCGATACATACTCCAGGCAGTCATCCTTAATCCTTATAAGCGACATGCACATGGTAAGCATATAAAGGTTCATCTGCTTAATTGAGCGGTTGAATGAGTGCATTACCTCAATCAGGTCCTTTTCACGCGCCAGAGTGTTGAATAAGCCTTTTGCCAGGATCACCATATTGCCAGCCTTAAGGCCGTGGCCTGTGGCGTCGCCAATAACGGCAGTAAGGGCGTTATCGTCAGTCATATGGAAATCGTAATAATCGCCCCCAACCTCGGCCGCGGTTTTCATAAAGCAGGCAACCTCAAGGTTCCCCGATTGGGGTACATCCTTCGGCAGAAGCGACAGCTGCAGCTCCCGCGCGGACTCCAGCTCCCTGGTCTTCCTCAGGTTTTCAGCCTCCATTACCCTCCGTTCAATTTCAAGCGATGCCCTGATCCTCTCCTGCTCAATTGCGTTTTCCGAAAGCACCTTCACCTTCTCAAGCTGCTCTTCAAGGTCCCTATTGACGTAGGCGAAATTATACGACAGGTACAGCGACATTGCAATAACAAAAGCTATCATTCCGTAAACATAAGACTGCTGAAGGCCGAAGAAGTAAATGATATTAAAATCCATCAGCAGCTGCAGCAGAATGAATAGGCTCATTACAATAAAGCCGGGCAGGATTATCCACGTGCCCCTGCGCTTTACGCCGCATTTCCTTACCGAGGCATACACGCCTTCGGCAAGCGTAATGCCAAACTGAAGGTAAATAAAATAAGTAGTCACGCCGGGCGAAACATTAAAGAATCCCGAAACGGATAACGCTATATAATAAGCCAGGTACGCGCGCCATCTTTTAGGCAGTGTGTCGTAGCTTACGGAATACATAGTCATCAGTCCGAAGAATATGGCCGTTGCAGCCGAGAGGACGTTAAGCCTCTGCAGGAATACCATCAGGTCCACGTTATCCAGCATAAAGCGTTCATAGTTGAAATACGTAAGTCCCGCAAACCCGAGCAGGCAGAAGGCGTAGTAAAGGTTCTGTTTCTGGCGCCTGTAGAAGATATAAAGGAACAGGTGCAGAAAAGAAAGTATTAGCGGAATAAGCGTAAAGACCATCTGGTGTATTGTGTACGGCCTCAGTTCATCGGTAATGCTGAACGCCGAATTAAGGTCCATCAGAAAAATCGCAAATCCCGGGTCAAATCCCTGGTTCAGCTGAACGGCTGTGTTATAGTTGGCATACCTTACGGCAATCACCTGGTCCGCTTTCGGGTCAAAAGTAAATTCCAGCCAGTCGTTTTTAGGAGATGGGCTGTAGCCCGATTGGGAAGTGCCCACCTTCCCGAACGACTTAAGGAGGCGGCCGTTATAGTATATTTCGGACGCGCCCATCTGTGTTATTTTCATGCCGAAGGTTTTACCCCACAGCGCCGGGTCCACATTAAGGCGCGTTCTGAACCACCCGGTACTATTCCAGCGGAGGCTGTCAAAGTTATCCGTAGAAAAGCTGGAGGCTGCGGTCTGCCACAGAGTGTCGTCAAAGTCAGGCTTTGCCCATTCTGTGTTATCGCCGCTGTGGTATTTCCAGTTATTTACAAGCTTAATGCTGTTGTCGTAGCCCTGTATAATACCGGGCTTAACGTTCCTTGCGTGCAGGTAGCGTCCCCAGTTCTCAACGCTGAGTGTAACCGTGGTATCCTTCGTAACGGTGAGTCTTGAGTTATCCAGTATCCACCCGTCGGCGTTCAGGGCCTCTGAGTTCCAGCTGCCGAGGGTAACCTTAAACTCCACGCTTTGTCCCTCGTTAAAAGAGAGCGTTTTAATAAAAGCCGTATCCGACTTGCGTTCCATTCTTACGGCCGAAGCATCCCAATTGCCCAGGGTTTTATTATTTCCTGTAAGGTACACGTTATCCGAAGGCAGAAGGCGGTGTTTGGAAATTACCTTAAAGCTCACGTTTCTCTTAGGTCCCCCAGGCAGGCTGCAGCCCGCGCACAGCAGGGAAAAAGAGGCAATAAGCAGAAAAAGCCTGAATATATTTTTCTTAACAGTCATAGGCCGGATCCTTAAAAATTTTTACGGACAACCGGGGGAGAGGGAAAAAATTTATTATGACGTAAAATAGACAAAAGCCAATTAAAAATTAAAAATTAAAAATTAAAAAGTAAGGGCAAAGCTGAGGGCGTTAGGGTTTCACGCTCTTAACGCTCTCAATACGGTGAATGGGACGCAGGTACTGGACCGTTACCAGGCCCGTCCTGCCGCTCCGGGCTTTGGCTATAATTACTTCCATGTAATCTTCCGCCTTAAGAGGATTGCCCAGCATATCGTAATACGTGCACTGCTTCCCCTCAAAAGGATCTATTCCATACTCAATGGGGCGGTAGAGCATCAGCACAAGCTTGGCTTCCTGCTCAATTGAACCCGACTCCCTTAAATCCGATATCTGCGGGCGGTGGTTCAGTCTCTTTTCGGAATCGCGGTTAAGCTGGCTTAAAATAATAATGGGAATTCCCGTTTTCTTTGCAAACACCCTCAAATCGCGCACAAGCGATCCCACCTCAAGGTCGTAGCGTTCCTGCTGGTAATTGGTTTTAATTAGGGTCATATAGTCAATCATAATCACGTCCACCTTGTGCCTGAGGCGCCAGTAGTTGATTTTGGCCTTAATTGTCTCGGGAGTTTCAAGCGCGTTATCATCAACCACGTAGTCGTCTATGCAATACAACTTTGCCGCTTCAATAAGCATTTTGAATTCCGCGTCGTTAACTTCCCCCTTTTCTATGCGCAGCGAATCTATACGCGCCGCCTCCGAAATATTCCTTACAAACAGGCTTCCTGCTTCCATCTCCAGGCTGAAAATGGCGGGCTTCAGTCCCTGCTTAATAAAATTCCTCATCAGCTGAAGCATAAAATCGGTTTTTCCCATACCCGGCCGGGCGGCAATTACGGTAATATGGTTTTTAGGTATCCCCATTATGTTATTATCCAGATCTGGAATGAGAGTGCGTATGTACTGGTTCGATTTGCCATTCATGGCATCCTGGACTTCCCTCAGCGTATCCTCGCCGGTATTTATATTTTTCACCTCCTTCATGCATCCGCCAATATTTTCCTGGAGGTTCGAATTAACATATTCCACAAGTCCCATCGCAAAATCGAGCCCTGTCTCGCGTGTGGTTCTTATAAAATCCCTCACCTCCCTTTCGATCTTAATTTCCGTAAGGAGCTTAATTGCGTCGCCCGTATTGCGCACCCAGTCAGCGTTAAGAATATTTTCGCTGAGGTGCTTCCGCAGCTCCTGCGAGTTTTGCTTTAGAATCAGGTTTTCATAGATTGCAGCCGAATCGGGGACGTGCCCGGTATTATAAAAATAGTTCATCGCCTCGTTAAAGATGAGGCGGTTCTCCTGGCATGAAAAAATTCCCGCCGGCGGATTAACGGCCGCCACGCTGAAAAAACATTCCTTGCTGGAAAGCATGGAGTTAAGGGCTGAGAGCTCGAGCGCCATGTGCTCCTTTGCAGTGTTTGAAGATCCGTTCATGACAGAGGCCTCCATGATGTTGGAACAAGTTTATTATTTTTCTTTTCCTCCGCGTTCATATCCAGGAGGATCTTGTGGAAATGGACTTTCAGTTTATAAGGCGAAACTATCAGTCTGCTCCAGCCCTGGCTTCTCTGAGAGAACCCTATGAGCCGGCTGAGGACGTCAGAAGAGATCCTGTCATCCACAATCATGCTTCCGATCTGCAGTCCCCACTTTTCCATATCGGGCTGTTCGAAATAGGGGTTGTTTTTCCTTAATTCAGAAAAAAGAAAAGACGCAAGCGATGAGGCTTCAGCGCTTGCATACTTCTTCTTATAATTAATATATTCTTCTGTTGTGACTGATTTTTTTGCTTTGGACTGGATTGGAATAGTGTCTATGCCCTCATCAGAAGCGCCCGCGGGAAGGAAGATTCCCTGCGAAAACAGCCCGTTTTTCAAAGAATCCGCCTCTTCCTGTGGGTGTCTAAAAACCCGTCTCATTTTAGCGTCTTTACCCTGTCTCGGCTTTTCAGGCACATACTGGTACTTTTCCCAGTCAGTAATTCTTATAACGGTAGTGCAGGTGCCGGAGTTTACCTTAATGAGACCCATTTTTACAAATTCCCTCAGCAGGCTGTAAACAAAGCAGCGGCTTCGCTGCCATCTTTTGGCTAGAGTGCCAATCGGGTAAGCCAGTTCGCCGGGTTCAACGGTAATTTCAGTCTTACCGAATTTAACGGTTCTTCTTCTGAAAGAAGCGAGCATCAGCAGGTCGAGCCATGCGCGCACGCGGTCAAAAGGAGAGTTCATCCAGAAGTAAATATTAGTAACCTCCCTGGGGAGTTTAAGGAATCCGTTCACAGGGAACTTAGAGTATTTATTCATGTGGGCTCCTCCGCCCCGCGGAAGAACTCCTTTGCCTCGCGGGCGTTAAGTTTTGGGGACAGGCCTTTAAGGCGGGCCAGGTTCCGGATTATGGCCTTAAGGAGCGACCTGTCGCCGTAGCAGAAAGAGTCCACATAGTCCAGAGCGCTCATATAGGTGTTGAAAATATCCATTCTGCCGCTGAAGTGTTCGAGCCAGAACGGGCTGCACTCGCCGCACCAGAGTTCGTGGAAGAAAGTGCTTTTATAGTAAGCCAGGAATTTGGCGGGCCTTCCGCAGTTAGGGCATTCGGCGTTCATTTTCATTTCGTCGAACTGAGCTATAAGGCGCTTAAACTCCTTTTTCAGCTTCAGCTCCCCGACAGTGTCACTTTGGCGCCGGATGACATATTTAACATAATACGGGTCGGATAGGACCATCATTTCCAGCGGCCGGCCTTTAGGTTTTGCAATTTCAGCCATGATAATTTCTCCTTAATAATTATGTAAAAAAATAATTAAGGGCGGGGCGGCAGAAAGAGCGTGCACCCCGCCGGAGTTAAAGTGCCGTTTAGCGGGAGCGTTCACACGGCATAAGGTCCCGCGTTGTTTCCGGAGTCTGTACCGCTTCAGGCGCAAAGAAATCCACAGCCTCACGGGGGCCTATTTTATCGGGCAGGCCTTTAGCCTTGGCAATATTTCTAATAACCATGCGGTAGAAGAACTTCTCGCCGTGGCAGAAGTCGTCCACGTACTCCAGTGCGCTCATATAGTCGCAGAAGGTATCGAACCTGCATTCCTGGGTTATCATCCAGTGGGGTATGCAGGTGCCGCACCAGGGTTCAAAGAACAGAGTGCCTTTATAGAAGGCGAGGAGTTTAGCCGGTTCATTGCAGTTCCGGCACATGGGTATAAGACTTTTCTGGTCGAACAGAGCAATAAGGCGCAAGAAATCCTGTCTCACTTCAGGCATATCGCCCTCAGGGTTTCTGAAGTCAAGCGTACGCTTAACGTAGAAAGGGTCGGAGAGCACAACAAGATCCGCAGGTTCTCCCCTGTGTCGCAATCCCTGGGTAATAATCATTTCTTCTCCTTTGATGTTAAAAAACAATAATCGCCTTTTTCCTGATCAGGGGGCGGGATCTCAGATGATCCTCTGCTCCTTATGCGTATAGACGCGTGTCTTAGAAACAATATTCAGGATGGTTGAAATTGAAAGTCCGTAATGGGCGGATAGTCTGTCCAGGCAATCGAACTTATTCTCGCCCTTGCGTCTTAATTTCTTATAGCTTCTTCTGATGCAGTAATTGCGCAGGCCGGTCAGATCCAGCAGTGTGTGGCTTTTCATGCTGGCGTAAGTATGGCCGTCAACAAATTCAGGAATAGGGTTTTCTTCTTCAGGGGGCAATTTCTCTTCCATTTTTCCTCCTTAGTTTTAGTTGGAAAGAATTGGAACATGCAAAACTGAATATCCATTAAGCAGCAGCTATAGTACGTTGTGAAATGCCGCAGTTAGAACAGCCGCAGATATTCGGTCCGGTAATTCCGGTTTCAGGCGCCAGATGAGGGGAAAAGCGTACCAATCCAGAATCATCCCCGGATGACGATGGCCGTTCAGCTGTGGATCACAATACGATTAATTGCTCTCGCCGCAGGCAGGATATAGAAAAATGGGAAATCCGCCCTGGCGGAAACTTTGGACATTTGTAGAGGAATACACGATGGATTCTCTGCTCCAATATTATTTGGAAATGAGATTGAAGGAAAAAGTGTGAGAATAGGACTTCGCGCCATTGTCATTTATCAATACAGAGTTCGGGCTTAAATGAGTGGCAATCGAAGCTGCAACTGCAAGATTGCAATAAGATTTTAAAAAAGCAAAGTATTTTGCGGGTCCTGATATCCTCTCAGGAGGCTTTTTAGAAAAGCAGTGATTTAGCGCAACAGGAAGTCAATTGAAAATTAAAAATTAAAAAGTGAAGAAATTTAAGGGCGGCCTGCGGCCGGGGGGAATGGGGAATTACGGCAGATAAATTAATTACAATCTGAACACATACAACCCGCCTGATATCAGAGGCCCGGAGGGCTGACTTGTCTGTGGAAAGAGATGGCATCCTCCCCCACGCCCCGGAGCCTCAGCGAGGCGGCATATCCATCTCAGGCAAATGCACAAAAAAGAAGCCTCACAGGCTGGCGTACCCATGAGGCTTAGTCACTCATTCATCAAAAGCGGCGCAGTTAGCGGCAACGCCGCTTTCCCAATTATTCAAACGAACCTTCGGAGGTTTTATGAAAGTTCAGGAGAATATTAATACATGGAATAGCGAAAGCTTTATTTAGTTTGCTTCCAACGGTATCGCTTCTTCTGTTGTTTGAGCAGCATCCGAAGGAATGGGTTTTAAGCTGCTGGATTTAAGTTTTTCTTTTGCTTTTACAATTCTGCTCATTGCCCTGTTAATATTTTTAACCGCCTCCTGCGCTTTATCACCTTCAAGAACATCCCTCTTTATTATCTCCTGAGTAAGTACTTTTTTAATCTGATCTTTTTCAATTTTAATATCGGGAGATATTTTTTTAAGCTCTTTTCTTATCGTGTCCAAAATTGAATCCGATATAATCAACGCTCCGATACTGAAGCGGCTTAGGACTTGTTTCTGTTCATGGAATTCCTCAAGCAGGGATTTCAACCATCCTTCTCTTGACAACAACCACAAGTAATCAATATGCTCGGCATTTTTCATATTCAGAGAAAGGAAATCAAATTCTAAAATAACTTCGTGTTCAATTGGTTTTGTAAAGCTTATCTTATAGACTCTCCAGAATACCCCATTGGTCAATATCACCCAATCCACACCAAGATTAGCAGCATAATCAACTGCCTGCTTAATAAATGCTTCCTTTAAATCGGCACCTATTGCTTTGGCTTCAACAAGGAACAGTATTTTCCCATTTACACGTGTGGCAAGATCACAATAGGTTCCTCGGATGGCAAATTCAGAAGTGATTTCTGAATACTTATCATATCCAAAAATTTCAGCTAACATATCAGTTAAAATCAGGACAGTATCTGATTCGTTAATATCCCTGGACTTTGCTGCGGCCAAAATCGGCTGAAATTTCTTTACACCAGCGATCAGCCTATCAGATACTTTAGTTGGAATAGGAGCCATATTACACCTCAACTATATATTATAGAAACAGTGATTATATGACATATTATTGCAGAATAATGTTCTAACGTAAGAAATTTATTAAATATCTGAATTATTGTAAATCAGACAAAGACAATTGATGCAATTGGAATGATAAAGGCTCAGATCTTTTTGACTGAGCCTTTAAGATTATCGAATTCTATTGTGTTAAATCTTCCAAAGTGGCAAGAGGCGCATTATTTTTTACTGATTTGATACCTGCCTCCATAGCCTGTGCAGTAGAATAAGTTTCGCTTACACCTATAATTTCATTATTCATTGCCTTTAGGACAAAGTAGTGTTGATTATTAGCAGATGTTTTTCTCTCGTACCTTGAATCATTTGAGGAATTATTTTTTACAGAACTTATTCCATTTAATGCACCCTGTTTTTGGATATAAGTTTCGCTTGTTAAAATAACCTCTCCATTTGCAGCCTTTAAATTAAACCTATACTGCGAGTTTGAGGCTATCTTAAGAACAAACTTACCGGCCATATTGACCTCCATTATTTTTAGGAAAACAATTAATTGAGAAAGAATATCTTCTTTATTACATCTTCAGAGGCAGAACAACTATTGAATAAGAGTATAGAAAATAAAGAGCCGGATGAATCATACGCAACTCAATTAAAATCTCATGCTTATGTCAAGTGGTGGATCAAACCATGCTCTCCAATATTCACTTGAGAATACCCCAAAAGCAATGGAACTATATTTAGCATTGATAGCTCGTGAACATGCCCTCTTATCGCAAGCATAAAATAGTTCGCCACATCAAGTTTACTTAAATACCGACTCGGCCCCAAATATATATCCATTATTCTTATTGTAATTTAATAGCCCCATAATCATATTTATATATTTTCTATAGCCCTTATTATTTATTTTATGAATTTGTAACTTGTACTTCTGTACAAATGAATAAATAGTATATTTAATATATTCTTATTATGTGGACCATTTTAATTATTTAAATTGCAAACTATTACATATCTTGATAATAGAGTTACTATATTTTTTAATGTTTTGCCTTGCTTGTGTTACGTGGATTTCTCCATTAATTCTTAAAGTCCTTTCCTTGCAGCTTTTAAGTGTAGTTTTCCAACCAGATAATTCGGCAATTGATATGACCTTGGGATAAACATCATGTAACCATTTGCTCACATTTTTTGCACTTGAAATACCTTTGTCCGTCCATATTATTTTTAGCTCAATATTTTTATTAGATTCATTACCGATTAACTGAATATTTGCCCCACTTGGGAAGTCGATATTGGCAGCTAATTTATCACACTCCCAGCTATAGTCGTAATTTGTTCTAGCTATTATTTCTTCTGCTAATAATTCGGAAGATTCGATTTTTAATGGGTTAAGTAATGTATCATAAAGTCGATCGAGTTCAGCCTTGATTTGGCCCATGTCCCAGCGTTCAGATTGATTATGTTTTGTCGCATAAAATATTAACCTTGTAAATCTTGTTGGTAGTGATTTCCAGTCCTTACAAGAATTTTGTCTTGCAGCATCATAAATTGTAGTTTCCCAATCTTTATGTTTATGCTCTGATTGAATAGGATCTCTTTCAGTGAGGATAAAAAACAAGGTCATTCCTAATCCGAAAGAATCAACAGCTGCATTTCTTGTTGAAATACCTCTTATAGTTTGTAATTGTTCTGGTGCTAAATAGCCAGTCGTTGTAGTATCGTTTAATACTGATTTTTCAGATGCGCCAATATGCCATGATAAATCAAAGTCTAATATTTTTACTTTCCAATCAGCTGAAGTATAATAGTTCTCAAGCATAATATTAGCTGGTCTAAGATCCCTATGTAATACTCTTTCGGGAATATGATGTGCATTCGATATTATATTAGTAAGTTCTGTTACAACTCTTAAAATATCGTCCCAAGATTTAAGTTGTTTTGCTCTCACTGCTTCATTTAAGTTGGGGCCATTAATCCACTCCATCACAACAAAGGCCGGGATTTCATATGCTTCCTTATATGCCACCATGCCTTCAACATGCCTTTCGGCAAGAATTCTCATTGATCTAACGCCTCTTCGAAATGATTGCAAAAAATCAGTTTTCTTTCTTTCTTCTTCTTTTAAAACTTTTATCGCAACATCATTATTATTTTTGTCCTTTGCCAGAAAGACGCGCCCAAATGCCCCTCTTGATTTGAATTCTTGAAGTTTATAAGCAAGTAAATTATTCTTTCCATTTTCGTCACTAGTGTACCATGCTCTATATATCGCTTCATCATATAATTTGCAAAACTCTTCATATTCGCCAAATTTGCCATTAGAGTTTTCTAGTAATTCTTTTGCTTTTATATTCAAAATCATTCTGATTTTATTGGTGTCAAGTTTGATAATTTCTTCGGGCGATAGTATACTAGAGCCATTACCATTGTTTTTTTCGATAGTCCCAGGTAATACTGGAGGAGCAATAACATCTTTTGGAACATAATTTATAATATTTTCAAAAAAATCATTCAATTCCGAATGATTTCCATTTATAGCCGAATATCTAATTATTCTAATATTGTTGTTTTCTGCCCATCGATCGGTTTGTAAATCAGTCCTATCTGTAACCCAAAAGTGAGTTCCCGAATTTATTTTTTGTTTTGCTAATTCCTCCAAATGACCACCTACTGCAAAATCATCAGCCGTTATTCCAATAAAAAGGATTGTATATGACGCTAAACAACTGGTTACAAATTTCGAGTATCCTGGATTCTTGAAAAGTCGGTTTAATTCATTTTTTGTAAATACCCAAGTTGTCGTATCTTCTAATATCCCATGTAGGTTAACGATGAATGGATGAGGTTGTTTCAAAACATGCAAATATTCGGATATATTTTTACCATTAAACTCAATCTCGTTGCTTGCAGTAACAAGCCCTTTCCTTGCTTTAGTGGCAAATCTATCAATATTAAGGTTCAATAGTCCGCTGATTTTTAATTTCCACAATAATGTATAATAGCATGGAATAGGTGCAGTACTTGTCGCTTGAAATATATTCCTAATTGTCTCATTATATGTGGTTCTTCCAAGATCATCTTTTAACCTTTGGAAGGCCAGCCAATAATTACTTTCTTTTTCAATATCTCTTAAAGAATGGGAGAGCTTTTTCCTGTCTTTTTCATCAATACTATTAATTTTGTTTTTTAATTCTAATTGCAATTCGTTTTTTAATTGAGGCCAAGTAGGTAAACCAGCTGGGGTGCTTAAACCTGATCCCACCCAAGCAGCTACTCTTGAAGTTCTTTCAGATATGATATCTCTAAAAGCTATAAAGGATTTTTGTTTTGTATCAAAAGCCATAAATTATCCTTAAATTAAATTGTTGTGTAATGGTTCAAGTAAAAAAGGAATTTTGTTAAAAATATATTTGTAAAGACTCTCCACATTTAAGAAGCAAATCTTTCATTGGTCTTACCTTTTTCGCATTCTTAAACTTGGCCTCACGAGCCTGAAGCTTAGCATCAATTCTTCCAAGGAGGAAATCTTCAGGAGTCAGATAATTCTGGAAACTGTGCAGCATTTTTGTATTATAGAACTCAATATAAATGCTGACCTTATGTCATTCATCTTCAAGATCGATAATGGACTGTTTTCTTAAACATTCTTCACTAATCGTACAGTGCAAACGCTCGATCTTGCCGTTACTCTACGGGTAGTAGAATTTTGATAAATAAATGCCGATCATCTGTACAATTCTTTTTGTTTTATAAGCGGACAAAGGACATATTTTATGAACATACTGAATGACACTGTCCCTTATATCAGGTTCAACCCACTTTAGGTTCAGTTCTCCCCATCTATACTTTTTTTAAGGTAATATTGTCCTGCACCAGGTAGCTTATGGCCCCTTCCCGTTTTTTCAGCTTATCCTCAAGCTGCTTTATCTTCTCTTCTGATTCAGTTTTATTGTTCCATAATTTATTGGGGACGAATACATCCGAAGCACTTTCAAAGAGCTTCTTCCTCCAGTTATAGATGTCGTTAGGATGGATCTCGTACGTTTCTGCTATCCGGCTAATAGGTGCTTTCTCCTCAAGCAGCTCTCTTAAAATAGCCATTTTCTGTTCCGGCGTAAATATTCGTCTTGCCTTCATTTTTAAGGAATCTCCTGTAATTACTTCTACATAAATTAATGTTTAGAATTTCCTATTCCGACTTAAGCATACCAATTTTATACAATAATTCAACTCAATATTGAACTTAGTTTAGTTTTGAATATATATTTAAAATCAGAGTCTATTTTGGCACAGAGGAGTCAAAATAGTAGACTGGAATACCCAAAGTGAAACCATAAAATGCAGCAACATCCCCCTGTGAAAATGCATGAAATTCCGCTTCAAATTTGGTAATTAAAGGTCTTCCTGCGGGTTTTTCTAATATCCTGTTGATAATAATGTCTGAGCTAGAATATAATACCAATATTTTTTCTGATTTTGCATTGTAAGTTGATTAACCGAAAACCCCGTAATCCTATAACCATATTGTTCTTTTGTGACTGCATGTGAATCTATGATAACAGTTCTCTCGGTTCTATGTTTCATAACAAGTTTAATTAATCTTTCATTTAATACTTTTACATCTTCGGGCGTAATTACATTTGCAGATTGACTTCTTAGGTCGTTTTGTGTCCTAATTGAAGCATTTCTTTTTTTCGCAATTTTAGTAAGTTCTTTTCCGTACTCAAATATAAAATACTTTTATTCCGAGACTTTAATGCTTTCGTTAAAGTACCCTTTCCAGATGCAGGAGCCCCAGTAAGATAAATTACATTTGGCATTTACCTTTACCTCAATAAAACTGCATATGGTTCTTTTATTTTTGCAGCAAAGTCAACTTTTCTTATAGTACCTCTTGCGTCATCTTCATCCATTTTCTCAGTATCTTTTTTTTCGTTTCTTACAAGACACCCTTTATCTGTTCTTGCCCTTAAATATTCACTAGCAGTTTTCCCGCGACTAGGTCCGATACCAATATCATAATGATTCAGATCTACGGTCAAGTTCATTGGTTGTATTTCATCTAGGACAATAGCATATCTTGATCCGGTTACATTTATCTCTTCAGGTATTGGACTCCAATTGACCCCATCAATGGAATACTCTTCTGCACGAATCATGTCTTGGCTAGCATTAGACTTTACAGAATGCATAACCAAATAAATAGATTTATGTTTTGCAAGTTCCATCTTAACAAATGGCTGTACCTGGTTTATGGGATGGCAGGCAGCACCACCATATCCCCAGAAGATCATCCCAGTTTTTTCGAATTCTAAATTTTTCCTTTTTAGAATCTGATCAAAAGTTTCACCTGCATGATTTCCGATCTTCATAAAAACAAAGGAGTCAGGCAATTTTTTCATTTCGTCCTCTTTTTAGGTTTATTCAAGTTTTAATAATTCGTGGTCTTTCGAAGCTAACTTACCGCCATTTGTCTTATCTTTTACATATTTATAGACAAGTGGCAAATCATGCCCATAAAAGTCTTCGACATAATCTTGCGGGAGGCATGTGCTGCAATACCCTTTCTCCTCAAAAACACTTAATCTTGCAATTAAGCTACAGGAAGTTAGTTCTGGTGTATCATCTAGATGGTAGTGGTGGAATTCAGGAATAATTTCTGAAATAACAAAAGATTTATCAATAAGATACTTTTCTGTTTTATAAAGTAATTCCTGAGTCCATTGAAGTTTTGGATAGTCAGCAATAACGATACTTGCCAACCCATCTTTTCTTAAGCATTCAATACCTCGTTTGACAAAAGCAGTGATGCTCTTTCCGCCATTACTTGCTCCAAATGGTGGATTAGTATAAAAACCGTCAAATTTTTGCCAACAGGTTGTAGGAAGAGGATGGGCAACGTTGTATAACTCAGAAGAGATCTTTTCGGTGATCTTGAATTTTTCAGCAAAATTCTGAACAGACAGAACAATTCTTTCATCGAAATCTAAAATATGAACGTGTTTTGGCCCTTTTTCAATTATTTCCTCATTAAATAGGTATGACAAACATAGTCCAATGGAATCTCCATCACCAATGAAGACTATCTCTTTGTCATTGAACACCTCGCCTATATGCTCTGTCTGTATAAGCATATCAGCGGCTTTCATGTAAATCTGGTCAAATTCACGTAAGGCTTTAGGTCTATTATTAATAACCTCGGAAACTAAATTGATACCTTTGCGGAGGTCCATTTCACTCCTCCATGAGTTTGTTTTATAATTTTTGAATTATATCCAATATTTCAGTACTAACTTTAGGGAATAAATATTTAATAATAATAAAAATCATAGACGTAAGTTCTGTAAAAACAGCAATAATAAAGGTATTAGCCACCCACGGTTCAATTTTAATTACGCCAAATCCAATTAAAAAGAATGTAACATTTATGATAATAGCTTGGATAAAAAACGCCCATTTTAAGGTGCGTGCGAAGGATTCTCTTAGAGCTCGATCTTGACTCTGTTGGTTGTCCCATGAATCGATAATTGTACGAAGTCGAAAGCTCTCATTTTGAATTTTATTTAATTTGCCGAAGCTATCTATTTCATCTGAACTAACTTGATCCTTTACTTCGACCACATATTTTTTTAGCAAATCGACAGAATCAACAGTTGCTATCATTTTAGTAATCCCAGCTTGTTTAACCGAATACCCATAGCACTTTCTGATACTTTGAATTTATTAGCTAAACTATTAAGGTTTTTATCATCTCTATAAGCTTGAATAACCAAATCGGGAGGCATTAATAAACAAGCGGCAAAATAATTTGATTCCACTTCTCTGAACGAGGCATCATTAGAATTGAGATCGCTTTCCTCAATATCCCTAAACAGATCAAGATTATTGTCAACAAAGTCTCCATCTTTAGCTAAGTGAAGAAAAACATGACCGAGCTCATGAGCTATCGTAAAACGCTTCCGGTAAGGGGAATCATTGTTTTTGACAAGGATTGAAACGTTGTCGCCTCTTTTAGCTACAAGCCCTGATATTCCTTCCTCGGAGAAAACAGCATTATTTACTTTTATGCCATTTACGTTTGCCAAAACAACGGGATCAATTGGGATTGAATATAAGTTATGCCTTTTTAAGATTGCCTTAGCTTTCTTTTCAATTTCAGTCATCCGTTCTTTATAGCTATGGAAATTGCTCATAACTTTTGTCTTCTAATGAAAGTTGACAGAAAATTAATAAAGTCAACATAGTATTGCAAGCGAAATGTTACAAATTTATATTGTTTAGGTTTGTGCATATTTTATTATAGTCATTTATAATTATCAGTTAGAGAAAGTTACTTCTAGTTATATGTGAATGTTTTCGAGAACGACTTAATTTCTTTTAGCTGATCCTGTGCTACCAAGGCTTCATAGTGCGAAGGATCTGTCTCTAACATTTCTTTGGGGCATAATATAACTGCTTTTGTTTTAGCACGACTGACTGATACATTTATCCTGTTCGATGAGAACAGGAAATTACTCATAGAAAAAATATATTCGGGATCAGAAGAAACAAAAGAAATTATAATTATTTCAACACTGGCGCCCTGGACTTTCTCCACTGTATCTATAATGGGGATCTCATCAGCATTAATATTTTTCAATACTCTACGCCTGATTTCTGCAGCCTGTTTTCTATAAGGTGTGATGACTGCAATATCATTTTTATTAAGACCGGATTTCAGGCAAATATCGACCAATTCAGCACATACAGCCGCCTCATTTTTATTTATCTGCTTGTCATCGGTTGTACTTGTATTGACCCACACCAGAGAATCATCGGAATTCAATATTTGTCTAAATATCGGTTCTACTTTCTCACTAATATTAAGCCTGAACTTCTGATCCGCTTTTGAAGGGTGGGAACGAAGGAAGCTTCCTCCGCTTTCAGTGTCCTTGTAGAATAAGTTACCCGTCACATTGCACAACACGGAATTCATTCTATAAGTGATTTCAAGCTTTGAAATTAAGCTTTCTTCCAATCTCCGCAACTGCCTGAAAATTGATACAGAAAACTTATGACCTATTAAGTCCGAAGAAAATATTGGAGGCATCTGCATGTCGTCGCCGAAAAGCATTACTGATCCTGCACCACAGCTCCCTGCCACAGATCCCAATGGCAAAGATAACTGACCCGCCTCATCTATTAAAAGCACATTCGGGGCAAAACTGTTAGCACGGTTAGCCAGATTAAATATCGCCGAGTGGTAAGTCATGCCAACGATTGGAGGATTTCGACGCCTATTTCTTAAGGAATATTCATCATCAAATTTGTTAAATGCCTCCTGCTTAACGCCTTCATTTAACCCTTCGTTTTTTAATTCTCCGCCAATTTTTATTATTTCAATTTCAGGATTAAATGAGTAAATTGTATTTAAGGCATTATTGACTGCCTGATGAGTCGGAGCCAATACAGCAACACGCTTACCATAAGAAGTTAAAATGGCAGCAATAATTGCCAGAACAGTTGATTTTCCTGTCCCGGGAGGTCCCTGGACTGCATGGATCCGAGGCATCACCAGACATTTAATTATGGCATTATACTGAGACTCGTCTAAACCCACCCCATGTTTTTCCAAATAACTATTTAATGCAGAAAGGTTTTTATGACTTTCCGCAGTCGGAATAACTTTACTTTGCAATCCTTCATTTCCTGTTACAGCTGAAAAGTACGACCAGCCCGGGGCACCAGGGGAAAGACTTTTAAGAGCGTTTATTATTCCGGTAGCTAAAAACTGGGTTTGTAATTTGATGGACCATTTTGAGTTCCTGTCCAAATTACTTTTTTTGCTCAACGATACTACTATTTGTTCAAAGTCACTTTCAAGAATTTTTCCTTCATATTTCTTATGTTCATTGAAGATAAAAACTGTATCACCCGGCCTGAATTTGGATTCGTTATCTTTACATTCGAAATAATATTCTTTGTTCCTTTTGTTGATCTTTTCTTCAACAATCTGCAGGCCAAATTTCCCGGTACCCCTTTCTTCAATTGCCTCATTAGAAAGAAATTCTGATAGTTCTACTTCATTATTATCAGCCGCTTGTTCGGAACTTATATAGTCAATTATGTCTGAAGGTTTTATCATTTAATTTTGCTGATAACTTGCACATTTAGAAATATATTTTATTACATTATTCAAAGCTAACAATCTGCTTTCCGGTGGTAAGATTTTGGTTTTCTTACTGAAGATATTTTTATTCTTAATAAATTGGTCAACTGATATTAGATCAATATTATAAAAAGGAGCATGCACAAACTGTTCAATTACAGAAAACATATCAATTGTTTTCAGTCTGTTTCCCGTTAGTCTTAGGAGCCTTTTAAACTCTGTATAATCTGTCCCATATAGAGCCAGCTTGTGCATTTTTAATCTATCTGGAATATCCATTAAAGTTATTCCATCATTCCTTTTAATGTCAACTGCATTAATTTTTGAGTCTTCAAGATAATAGACTTTTTTTATTTCCTGGCCATAAGGGTGAATATTGTCGAGGGAGATAGGAATCAGATCTGATAGTGCAGAATAGGAAAGCTTTTCTCTCAGTATGAATAAATCATTTTCAAGCAGAGTGATTGATTTTCTGATGTTTAAGAGCTCGTCTTCGTTAAAACCTAATTCAGAAAGTTTCTCATCAGGAAATCCATTTAGAACTTTCCAGCTTTGTATCCCATGCTGGTTTAACAATGATATTTTCTTGCGGCTTAGACTCTCAATAAGTGATAAATCGCTATTACTTTGAATTTCCCTCATACATTCAATTCGCCATGGACAGCTGTAACAATTCCGGCAGAGGTGTGATTTGGGAACTCTGCTTATTTCGGATGGAGTAATTTCTTTTAATTTATAAAGTTCGGATTTGGTTCTTTCATATAAGGAACGGCATAGGTCATAATTTATATCTACTCTTTCTTCATTGCCTAGTATTATAAAGCCATTATTGAAATTTTTATTTTGTATATCTGACAAAAGCTCATTATACCACATTATTTGCAGCGTATATGAAATACTCACCTCTTTTGAAGCTTTAATATCACCAACACAGTAGCCCCCCTCCTCTGTTCTCTCAAGGATATCAGCTATACCTATTTTATCAGCAGTCTTGAAATAAGCCTGAAATATGTATTTATGCTTCTTTGATTTTATCTCATCGTTTGTCTTCTTTATTCGTTCTGTTTCATTAAGTCTTTGGGATATCGTTACAGAATCAGCAAATAAATTCTTTGAGTAAACTTTTTTCTCAAATCTGTTCCCTTCAGAAAAGAGAGACTTGAGATATGCCGGGTCCTCTGCCTTTATCGATTTTTGTCCATAGTACTCATTCCAGGCCCGCCGCGGACATACCAGATAGGCACTAAAATGCCCGGCTTTTGTTAGTTTAGGGGTATCCCGGTATTTATTAATTGTTTCCATTATAGAGAATTTCTTTTAGGTGTTCTCTCGTTTCTTCATCTTTTACCCAAAGGTACTTGCCTTTTAACGCTCTGGTAAGAAGGATTCTGTATCCCCTCAGTATCTTCTCTATCAGTATATCGTTTACCTCAGCATTTCCTTTTTGTTTTTTTGCCTTAGCTTTCGAGTTTTTTATAGCTGATTCATGAATATGCTCGGGATTAACCTTCCATGCATCTTTTCTCCAAACCAGATCTTCAAGCCACAAAATGCCTAGATAATCATAATCAAATCCTCTTATTACATAAGGACAGCCAACTTCTGCAAGAGGATCTGTATGCATTTTACTTTCAGGAGGAGCCTGGACGAAATGAGTATAATCCTGATTTGGTGCATAATTCCAAATCTTACTCCAATATCTAGTTTTCCCATTGGTTTTGATTGGAATACAAAAATCTTTTTCCTTATCAGGCAAGGAATATGGATCAGCTGCTTTTTTTGTTTTCCAAGGGACTGCATAACTTGCAGCTAATCTGACTTTCTCTCCAGATTTAAATTTCTTTAATAATGTATCTTCAAGCTCTTCTAATTCATCAATTATCTCAAAAATAAATTTCCCCTGCGGATTATCTTTGGAGGTACGCCAGTTAGTTGGAGAATTTTCACCGGGGTTAAACAAAATAGTATCTACCCAATTCACATATTCCACTGAACCCGCACATCTGAACTGGGTTCCGCTTAAATCAATTTCATGGACTTCTGCTCCAAGATCCTTCGCATATCCAACTAAGTCATCCTTCGTTGTTGTCTCATTATCTCTATAGCTTTGGTCACCATCCATAAGAAAAATGCTTATTCTTGAGCATCTCATTATATGCCATCCTTGTGGTCCAGCATGAATAACCCAACCACTTGGAGGAATTCCCTCTGCTCCCGGCTTTGCAGGATCAATAAGAGCATGCGCCTCATCTACAATGGAAATAAAGAATAAGTCATCTGGAGCCCGATTTGCTCTATTATCTTTCGCAAATAATTTAAGGTTATTTTTCCAATCCTGCACTTTTACAGCATGTCCTTGGTTTCTTTTACTCTCCAACCATTCACTAGTATTTAAGCCTGGGTTATAATCATTTGACTTTTTTACAATATATTTAGCATCACGATTTTTACCCGTAGTCCTAAAATGCCTTTCCCAATTTTTTCTTTGAGATGTTGATGTAGTCGTAAAAACAACAGTTTTAGGCTCCTGAACAAGTTCCACACACTCTGCCCAAAGATTGGCAGCTAAAGCTGATTTTCCGGATCCCGGAGGGCCCTGAACAATAACAACATGTTTTTTATCATCTTTTTCAAGAACTTCTTTAATAATACTTATACACTCCGAAAATCCTTTCCTTTGTTCATCTAAAAGAACAAAAGGGCTAGTCTTTTCTTTAAAATTTTTAGCGACCTGAATAAGCAAGCTTCTATCCTGCCTATATGTTCCATTTTCAAACTTGTGTGCGAATTGTTCGTTCGGAGATATGAGTTTTGAAGTTAAATAGTTTGTAAAGGTAGAATTCTCATCAAGGGAAAATATCGGGAATTCCGAAGTCAGATTTGTATATTTTCCACTTCTATAAATATTTATATCAGTCTGACTAGTAAAGTATACACATCCGGATACGTCTGCATGATTATCCATAACTGCCGAATGGAATCTTTTGCAGTAGTTTGCATAACCTCTAACCTGATCAGAAGGGTGGAGCAGAAGCTGCCCCTTATGTTTAATTAGAGTTTCACTGGGGCCTTCCTCATCACCTTTTGTCTGCCAATCTTTTAGCTCAATGATTACTGCTGACGGATTAATTTTACCATTTCCCAATAACACAACATCACACCACGAAGATGCTGAAGGAAGCTTATATTCCAGAATAAGTCCCCCTGATTCTCCCATATACATATGGTAGTTGCCCAGTTCAGGTCCGGCTAAAATCTTTGAGACCTTTGGTAAAGAACTTTGCCATGCTGATATTTCTGCATTTGAACTACGCCCTGTAAGGTTAATGAGCCTGTCAATCAATCCATTCATATCCGAGGATACTTCTTCACAAAAATCAGATACCCTATAAAGCATTCTATAAATCTCCCATATATTTAATAGTCTTCCGGTATGTCCTCAAATGGGGCAGTAAAAAACCAGCTTTTTATATTAAGATTTTCTGCACATGCAATAACTTTTGAATTGTCGTCTTCAGGGCTCCAAGGCTTTAATACATCCAGCAGTAAACATAATTCTTTGGACCTTCCGTAGTATTGACTTTTCTTCCATTCCCTATTTAGCTTATATTTTACAATTCTTGACAACTGTTCTGCATATGCCGCATTTAGTGTATTTGAAGCATCAACAATTACTTTTGGAAATACTTTTGTAGATTCAGCCAAGCCTGCTAAAGCCTGTTTATTTTGATTTATCAAAGAGTCAAGTTGAACTTGCCTTAGGCCGGGATAATCTTCATAAATCCATTTCTCTATCATCAAATCAATAGGCTGGTTTGTGACCTGGCGTATGATTCCATCAAATAAATTTGATAGAATATTTTCGGCTAGCTCTTCCCCAAATCTGCTTACCAAAACCGATTTACTCTCAGAAATAGCTTTATAGGCTTCTGATTTGGTTCTTTCATTTGAAGCATATAAGACTCTTCGATATTCCGGGGTCTCATATATTCTTTTTATATGTCCGCATTCATGAGCTATTAAATGGTTGATTATTTTGTCTTCGGTAGCCTTAAAGTATATAATATGATTGGGCATCCTCCGTCTGGCAATTTTTACGGTCGCCAGAACTGGAAGATCATTTTTCTCAACAAAATTGAACTTTTTTGAAGTAAGTTGTTCAATAGAAGCAATAATCTCTTCAACTGCCGGAATAAGCTCCAAATTATTCATTCAGCATTCCTTTTGCAGTTGCATATTCTTTTGATAAGTCAATACCAACGTCCACAGTGGGGTCGACTATCTGAAAAGCTGCATACATGTAGCATAGTAGCTGAAGTCCAGTAAAATCTTTATTCAATTCCTTGAAAAAATACTTCTTTTCTGGATTATTTATATCAAGTCCATTCATTCCCATCATGGCGGCAGAAAGTCCAATTTTGCCAATATCTTCTTTTTCCATATTCTTAAACAACTGCATTGCTGACTGGAGATACATTACAACATCTAATCTCAATCCCTTGGATTTCAGTTCATTTTCAGCAAGCTTTCTTAACTCAGATTTGGCATAATTAGATATTCTTTCATTGATTCCATTGTCGATGATCTTTTTTAAATTCTTAGAGTAATTATGCATATCCCCCAAATATTTACACACTAAAGCATACCCAAGAATGGCCTGCGGATCATTCGGCTCAAGTTCAAGTGCCTTTCCTGCGATTTCTCTTGCCTCATCATATCTATCTAACTTACTTAAACATGCGGCCAAATTTCTATATGCA
The DNA here is from genome assembly GCA_025612375.1 of Ignavibacteria bacterium. Taxonomy (NCBI): domain Bacteria; kingdom Pseudomonadati; phylum Ignavibacteriota; class Ignavibacteria; species Ignavibacteria bacterium. Next base: position 1,222 of record JAAXKN010000047.1, on the reverse strand, counting down.
TAAAAGTTCTTCTTGTCGTACATCAAAGCTAATCTATTATATCTTACAGCCTCTTCGTATTTTTTGAGACCAGCATAGCTGTATCCTAAAGCCACATATGCATTTGAGAAAAACGGCATTACTTCAACGGCTTTTTCTAATGGTTTGATGCTCTTCTCTAGGTCACCTTGTTCACTATAGCTCATGCCCAGATTATATAAAATGTCACCACTTAGTGGGTATTTTTCGACAAGTTCAAGTAGTATTGTTCTACCGGCGTCCAGGCTTTTTTCTGCAAGAAGTGCAAGTGCGCGGCTGAATTTCTCCTGGTCAGCCGGTTCCAGACTGTCAGGATTATACAGAATTGCTATTTCCTCTTCAGTTACTGAAATGCTAATCTTTTCCAGAATTGAGCTATAAAGATGATAATAATAGTTTATTATTCTTACGGCTAGTTCTTCTCCAGTTATGTTACTATGTTCACCAAGTAAGTTTTTATCGAAGTCAGCAATAGATAAGGTATGAATTTCGCTCATTTTCTTTTGAATTAAGATTAACAATTCCCTTTATGCAAATTTAACAAAATATATTTTAATAGTTATAGCACCTTTCAGTTTCGGCTTCAGATAAAGAAGAAAGGACACAGAGAGAATGGATAAATTTCTATGATTGGCTCATTATTTATAATAAGTATAATCCGTTCGGAACCCCATATTCTTTGCGATTTGTATCTGAGGGATTAACCTGTTTCTGTATTCTATCAAAAACTTTTCCCGGCCATAGTCCAATATGCTTTCTATGCTGTCGTTAAAATATATAGCGTAGTCTTCTAATAGTTTATTATCTAAATTTACTTCAGAAACAGCCCTTAATGCGTTTAACTGGGTAAAAATAAACTTGTTGAGATAAACTTCTGAACTGGGAATACTATCGGACTTGGAGGAATTGATCTCCTTCCTAGTCGGAATTAGATTCCATAGATAGTCATGACTGCAGTAGCTCCATGGCAGGTAATGATCCAGCGAATAATTATCGTGAAGTATTTTCCCATCACAATATATACATCTTAAAGGATGGATATTCAGGTAAATATTCCAGAAACGCCGCCCTATGGTCAAATCCCGCTTATTATCGTTTTTAAGTTTTTCCTGGATATTCGGGACGTTTGGGTTGTTTTTATTCAAATAACTGTCAAGGGCCATCAAAACCAGCCACCCAGGGCCATGAAAACCTGCCACCTGTT
>JAAXKN010000046.1 GCA_025612375.1 Ignavibacteria bacterium | reverse complement strand
TTAACGCCGTGGAAGGAATAATAGACGACATAAGCCATGCCCATGTACCTAACATATTTGCCGAACGCGGCTACAAGGCCGACTGGAAATACAACAGAACGGAATTTATCCTTAAAACAGCCGCCGCAGCCGCCGTCAGCGCCGGCATAGTAGCCATGCTTATGCCAAAAAAGAAAAAGAAAGCCTGGTACAAAACAATCATATAAGCCTCCAATAATTTCTCTGTAGGGGCGCGCGGCGGCGCGCCCTCCTCAGAATGGCATAAACCATTAACCAATGCGGCGCCAGGGACCACTCCCTGGCGCCATCCTCCACTCGGCCTCAAAAATTACAATTCTTAATTACCAAAATATTCACTATTTTCACGGGGTGATTTTATACTATCCGTTCATAAAATACTGCAACCAAAAAACTTTCAGGTATTATATGGAAACTGCTGCGGGACAGATGAAAAACAAAACCAGGGACGCTAACATAGAGCTCTTGAGGATAATTGCAATGCTTATGATAGTAGCCCTCCACTATCTGGCGCACGGAGAGGGATTAGTTCGAAACCAGCCATTCGGCATCAGCTGGACGTTCGCATGGGCGCTTGAGGCCATTTGCATTGTTGCCGTAAACTGCTACATCTTAATAAGCGGCTATTTCCTCGTAACCTCGCAGTTCAGGGTAAAGAAACTCATCCGCCTGTGGCTTCAGGTGCTCTTTTATTCAGTTACCATTTACCTGGTGCTTATAGCGCTGGGACTTGAGCCTTTCACAATTAAACATCTGGCCATGGCATGTGTGCCTGTGTTAACGAACCAGTACTGGTTTGTCACTGTATATCTGGCGCTCTATATCTTTTCGCCTTTCCTTAACATAATGATTCACGCACTGAGCAGAAAACAATTTCAGAATCTCTTAATAATCCTATTTACAGTATTAAGCCTCTGGCCCACAGTGCTCCCGTTCGGATTCTCACTCGATAAGACAAACGGATTCAGCATCATTCACTTTGTATTCCTGTACTTTATCGCCTCATACATAAGGCTATACTGGAATCACGAAATAAAAAAAGGCTATTATCTCAGCGCCTACATTTTATTAACGCTGATGATCACAGCCTCCAAATTCGGCCTCACCGCACTCGGCTTTCACGCCTTATCAGGCATGTTTTTCGAATACAACTCAGTAACAGTAATATTATCCTCAGTAATGCTATTCATGTATTTCAGAAATGTCTCCATTAAGAGCACCGTCATAATTAAAATAATCTGTTCAGTCTCAGCATTAACATTCGGCGTATATTTAATACACGAAGACATATTCTTAAGAGGCATATTATACAAAAACATTCTTCACACGGATTTGTATATAAACACCCCCTATTTCATCCCCGCATCAGTCATAACAATCACAGGGATCTTCACCATATGCATATTTATTGACGCCCTAAGAAAGCAGCTCTTCACAGCTTTTGAACATAGCATGCTTTCAAATAAGGTCATTAAATATTTCAGCGCTCTATCATCAAAACTCCCCCTCTCCCCCAAAAGTATTTCAACCAAATAAAAAAGCCCGCACCGCGGGCTTTTTTATTTCTTACCGTCGAACGTAGAACGTCGAACGTCGAACGTTTACTCCAACACCTCCTTCAGCGTCCCCTCCAGATTCTGCCCCCGTAAAACATTCTCATTCCTAATCACCTTCCCATTCTTATCCACCAGATAAAGCGTCGGCCAGTGATTAATTCTGTACGACTGGTGGATCGTGCCGTTATCCAGCACATGGTTCCAGCCCATTTCCTTTTCATCCGTAAATTTCTTCAGGTAATCCTTATCTTTCTTCCCGTTTATATAATCGCTGCTTATGCTTATAATTTCAAAACCCTTCTCCTTAAACTGCTTATAAGCCTTAACAAGATTTGGTATCTCGCCAACGCAGGGGCCGCACCACGTGCCCCAGAAATCGAGCAGAACGTATTTTCCCTTAAAGTCGGAAAGCTTCATCTTCTCCCCCTTAATGGTTTCAAACTCAAACTCCGGCGCGTCCTTGCCCACGATCGATTCTGCAAATTTCTGCCCCTCTTCATTTTTCTTAATTCTGTCATAAGAGCGTTTAACATAGGTACTCATCTTTTCAGGAGGTATTTTCCCGATCAGATCTTTATATATTACGTCAATACCCATATATTCATTATTATAGATCCTTCCAAGAGAGTACATGTACTGGTCGTATGTCCTTACCTCAATGTTAAGCACATCGTAATTATCGCTGTATTTCTTTTTAAGATCTGTAAAGTATTTCTCGAAAAACTTTCTTTCCTTCTGCAGGCTGCTGTAATCATTTATTTTGGCCATCCTTTTTGTAAGGTAAGCAAACCTTGCAGTGAAGTTATCCGGAAAGTCCTTTACTTCAGCCTCCAGCTCACGTATCTGTTCATCCAGGGATTTCCCTGCCATGACCATAAAATCCACATTCGAGAATCTGGCGTTCCTCACAGGCTTCATTTTGCCGTCGTAGACATAAGAGACGTATGTTTTTCTCCTGTTGTCGTCATTTTTAGTTCCGTCTGTAAAATACCAGGATAGGAGTGAAGCCGCCTCAGGTATTTTAATTGAAGCCTTCCACAGGTTACCTTCTTTAGTCATCTTCTCTTTAAATGACCTTCCGGAATCCGGGTTCTGCACATTCCTGAAAAGATCGAAGGCATTATTGGGTCCGCTTACCTGCCTGCCCCAGTAGTCAAAAGCATAAACAAGCGTAACCTCATCTGAGCGTTCGAGCACGGCTGTCTGCGCCGGATTGTAACTAACAGTAAATGTTTCGCCGGAAATAGGTTTGCTCTGCGCAAAGAGACCTGAGGCAAGGATTAACAGGACAAAAAAGATCTTTTTCATGTTACATCTCCTGAAGTTAAATAATTTTATGGTGAAACCAGAACAAGTATGCAGTTTACTTTGAGAGAACATCAGGCCATGAATCCGATAATAGATTAAAATAGGAATTCTCTTTTCTAAAAGCGAACACAAAAGCAGATTTCACGTTAAATAAGCCATTTCATAAATGCCTGAAAAGATTTATATTTCGCAAAAAAAATGTGAGGCTCCTTGAAGTTCCTGGCTATCGATTTTGAAACCGCTAATTATAAAAGAGACAGCGCCTGCGCAGTTGGACTTGTACGCGTTGAGGATAATAAAGTTGTTGAAAGACAAACACACCTTATTAAGCCACCTAGCCCCTGGTTTGTCTTTACAGACATTCATGGCATTACATGGAAGGATGTGAAAAATGAACTGACATTTGGAGAATTGTGGCCCGATATTCGGCCAATGTTCAAAGGAGTGGATTTTCTTGCCGCCCATAACTCCTCTTTCGACGAGGGTGTCCTTAAGGCATGCTGCAGCCTCTATGATATCGACTACCCCGGAATCCCTTTCAGATGCACGGTTAAAATTTCGCGCGAGCTCTGGAATATACGCCCCACCCGATTAAACAACGTGTGCGAATATTTCGGCATTCCCTTAAACCACCACGAGGCCGGTTCAGATACCGAGGCATGCGCCAGAATTATGATTAAAGCTCTTGAGCACATGAGCAGTAACGGCATTAAACCGTTTGAAAGAAGAAGATTTTAACCCCCAGGATTCTATCTTACCGGACTCTTTCTTAACAGCACCCTTTCCAAAGCTTTCTTCCTGCTTTCTGCCGCATCATTAAGACTTTTCAGCTCCGGCGGATTCCAGTTTAGCCGTGCAAGATCTTCCCAATCCTCTTCCAGCACAATTGCGTCGTTATACGTAACCTCGCCATCAATAGCTTCAAATAAAAACTCCGGCGTTACAATGTAGATAACCCGGCAGATGTCGTCCGACTCATTTACCAGCTGAAAGAATGTCCCCTCCTGTGTAAGTACAGCCTCGCTTTTTTTCATCTCCAGCTTATATTTTTCAGAAGAAAATCTATCCTTCATATAGATGGATATTGCACCGTCCAGGACAAAGGTTACCTGCGATACCACGGGATGAACATGAATTTTGGATTTAGTGCCCGGAGGTATTTCGCCTATTGCAATACTTAGGCTTTCCTTTGAGGCGGCAGCGTTGCTTAAGAGGTCTGTTGAACTGAAAAGTGAAGCGACCTTTGTCCCGTCCGGCACGTTAAACAGGTCCGATGCTTTGAAAATTTTATTCATTCATTTTCCTTTTAGGGGCAGTCCGCAATAATGAATATTGGGACTGCCCCATGTGGCATTTCACTATATCTTCTTTTTCAGCAGTATCTGCTTTGAATCTTCTTTTATTACTTTATTGTAAAAATCCTTACTGGCAGCATAATCTTCCGTGGAAATACACTGGCTCTTAAAGGTAATGCTCCTTTTTGCGTGTATAACTCCGTCGCGGTATACAATGTCAATTGTGTAATCTGCAAAGGGAGAAGTAAGTGAGGCCGACTTATTGGCATCCATCGGCTCAAAACCCTCGGGCAGAACAACACTGACTTCTTCGGTCAGACTCCCGATGCCGGGGGTTTGGTTATAAGGGAATTTTCTCTTTTCATATGAAAACCCGTAATCAGGATTAAGACGGTCAAGCCACGGCATCTTTAATATTGAAAAGTCCCCTGTTTCACTTACCAGGTCGGGCGTTTCAAATGTATAATCGTACTCCGCCGGTGCCTCAAACTCATTCAGGTTTCCGCAGTTGTATTCCAGAAGCTTTAAGTTCGGGAAGTACTGGCTTAATGACTTGGTTATATTCTCCTTGGCCTCTGTATTATCTATATACCTGAATAATTCCCTGTATGAAGCTCCCGTTATGCCCGTTTTCTTTACATTGCATTTAACTTTTATACTTCCGTCAGGATTAAAACTTACTGTTGAAGTCCTGGAAGAAATACTCTCCTGCAGGCTTTTCTGAGGCATTCTTGCAGGCGAAGTAACTCCCGGCTTAATTAAAAGATAAAATGCGTCCAGATCCATTAGAGGCAGAGTGTTAACAGGATAATTGTTTGCAGTAAGGTCAATAAATTTTTCACCCTTGCTTGTCTCCACCGCCAGTATGCAGTGGTTAAATATTACTGAAGGCAGCACATTCTCATACCTTCCGTTGCCGCTTGTGCTGAGCAGTACATAATAAGAATTAATTCCCGCTTCCTTCAGCATGGCTTTGCATAAGGTTGCTACATCCTTGCAGTCGCCAATTTTGCTGGCAAGAACATCCCTTGCCCTCTGCGGAATCAATTCCGACTGCCTGAAGGATACGCTGCTGTACCTTATATTTTCTGTAATGAAATCGTAAATGATCTGTATCTTTTCATCTTCCGAAAGCCCTGCTTTTCCTTCAAAGAGTTTATTCACCTGTTCTTTTATTTCGTAATTCGACCTGGTCTTATTCTTTGTCAGGTCCGAATACCAGTCAACCAGTAAACTCCAGTCGGGAAGGTTTGAAATAGTTAATACCTTGCCGATATCAATGAGTTCCGGCATGCCGTACTCTTCTGCTAATGCCTCCTGATCGTTCAGCGCCCAGCTGTAGATTGTCCCGTCTTCAGTTTTCTTCTTCTCAGGTTTATTTTTCATATTCTGAGTAGTGTATTTGAAGTCTGAATCGTTCTCCAGTAGTACACTGTAGCTTGCTTTTTTAACCGGGTAATAACTGCTGAAATTAAATGAGTCCCAGTAATACTTTGCCAGCATGCCCGCAAAAACATTCTTTATGCGGTACTTTATGTATACGCAGTCATTCTCCTCAAGCGACTTAAAAACAATATGGCTGTCTTCAACGTCTGCTTTTACTTCGCTTCCGTCCTTTTTAATAACAACAGCTTTTTCCACTATCAGCTGCTGGCCTGAATTATAGTTAACCCAGTACTCCTTATATGTATCAATTCCTTTTTTGTTAAAAAGCTTAACCAGCAGTTCCTCAGTCGATTCTGAGGCACCTCTTTCATAAACGAGCCTTTTCATGCTGTTCAAAAGAACAACGCCGTCGTCATTGGGGTAAGCATTATTTGCCGGCGCATTCTTTACCAGCTCATTTATATCGTCCTGTTCAAAATGCTGATACAGTGAAGTCTTCCCCTGCAGATCCCTTATAATATCCCGCGCCTCATAATTAGAAGGGTCGAAGGTTAAGGCATTATTAAACATTTCAATTGCCCGGCTCTTTTCATTTTTCATTCTGTAAATTTCGCCAAGCTGGCTCCAGTAAAGTGAGCTGTTATTACATAACTCCAGCGCCTTCATAATTTCAGCTTCAGCCTTGTCGTACTGGCGCATGGAATAATATGTTTTTGCTTTGGAGTAATAATAGCCGGGAGAAGCCAGTTCATACTCAATCAGCAGGTTCATGTATTTATCCCAGTTGGCTATATCCGATGCCTGAAGGTAATACTGGGCAATTGTATAAAGGGCGCTGTTATGGTAATTTATCTTCATGAACTCTTCAAGAACATTAACAGCATCCTGATTGCTTTTTTCTTTCTGATACTTTATTGCCGCATCCAGGTAAGCAAAATTATAATCAGAAGGATATTTCTTGCAGGCCTCTACATTAATCTCCACGATCTTCTCAATCTGGTTTCTTTTTGCCGCAAGACCTATCTCTTCTGCAAGCAGCTCCATTGAACCGGGTGCGGCTTTTGCCAGCATATCAATTACTTCGGAGGCTTTGTCATACTCTTCGTTTTTCATGTACTGGTCAATTTTATAAACCAGCACATCAGGAATGTACTTATCAGTCGAGAATATTTTCTCGTAAGCTGTTTCCATTTCGTCGTTCTTTTTACCTCTTAAGTAGGCTTCAGTTATCTTGTGGTAGAACAGCATGCAGTCGGGAAATTTCCTTATGGCCTCTTTAAGCACCATTTCAGCCTCAACCGACTTATCGTTCCTCAGATACGACTCGGCAAGAAACATATAGTTCTCCGGCTCTTCAGGATCTGTTTTTACTTTTTCGCTGAAGAAATCTTCTGCAAAATTGGATACCATTTTAGCATTAGCGGAGTTTGTTCTGCTGTACGATTGCTCTTCAGAAGAATACTTCAGGCCGTCTACACTTGCACCCTTATCATCGGTAATGCGGACAAGAAAGTTGCAGCTTGTTATTTCGGCCGAGCCGCACTTGACAAGAAGCCTGTTCCACCCCTCCTGAAGATCCACTTCCGCAATGTACGTGTCGAGGTCGTTGTTGCGTTCTTCAAAAATGTCAATTGCCAGAGCGTCATTTAAGAAGGCGCGCAGAAATCCCGAGGTGCCTATCCTTAGCTGCACCCTCTGCTTTTTGGGCGAATAAATAAATGTGTTACCGTAAAAAACCGCGTTCGACTGCGAATAAAAACGCGTAAAATCTATCCAGCGGTCCCTTCTTGCCATCGGAAGCTTGATCCACTTTGCGGGAACTCCGTTCTGCCCGGAATAAGTTTTCCCTGGCGCATATTCGTTCTCAGGAGCGTAAGCCTTGTCGTAGCCCGAAGCGGATATGTTGTCAAAAGGCCCTATAAGCATCCAGTCGTTTATTGAATTAATCCCTTTAAAATACTTTTCCGATTCCTCAAAATTCCTTTTGGAAACATAGTACTTGCCCAGCCTTTCATAGGCCATTGCCTTAAGGATTCCCATAGGATCGGGATTTTCTATGAGTTTTTTGTACCATTCCACTATCTCAGGGTTTGCCAGTTCCTTTCCGTAAACAGAGCTGGAGTACATTATGGGGTATAAATAAGGAAATGGTGAGGGTTCAATTTCAAGAGCTTTTTTAAATGTTTCCCAGGCATTCTGATGTTTGCCTTCAAGCGAGTACATAAAAGCAAGGCCCCAGTATGCGTGGGTGTTCTTGGGGTCTTCTTTAATTGCATTAAGAAAGCTTTCCCTGACCAGCTCATGATCATTTTTCTGCCATGCCTTCCAGGCATTATCAACGAGGGACTTGCTTTTGATATTCTCTGCAAAACAGTGAGATGACAATAGGACCAATAAAAAGACAACAGATGCCTTTAACGACATAGACAACTCCTTGGTTTTCAATAGGATAGGAATGATTTTCTTGAGGGTTTAAAATAATAGATATGCCGTAAAAACAAAAGCTTTACCTGAAGTCTTTGCAATGCCGGATTTAGTAAAAATATATTCCCCCCCTCTCTGTAACCTTTTCCTTTCTCCGTTATCCAATAAGAAAGCGCAGAGAGGGTGTTAAAGCAATTCAAAACTGAACACCAGGGCACCGGAAATCAATAAAAGAAAGGAAGAGCAGAGAATATGAGTTTAATAAAAAGTAATTTCATGAAGAATAAAGCCCGCCTTTTGGCTGCCTTTGTTATCCTTAGCCTGGCCGCTGTTGGCGGATGCAGCAAGAACGATTACAGCACAAGCCCCGCCCCGCAGACGGGCACCCCGGGAGGCGGCAATTCCGGAGGCGGTACTAATACTTCACAGGTGGTAATGAAAAGTATGGCATTTTCTCCGGCAAATATTACAGTTGCGGCCGGCACTACGGTTACATGGACTAACGAGGACCCTTACCAGCATACTGTAACCAGCGGCACTCCCGGAGCTCCCGACGGGAAATTCGACAGCGGCTTAATAGGCCAGAATGCCACATTCAGCTATAAGTTTGATACAAAAGGCACCTTCAATTATTACTGCAGGCCGCACCAGCAGGTGATGAAAGGAACAGTAACAGTCCAGTAATCTTATCTTGAAATATAATGCGCTGCAGGGGCGGATGAGCCATCTGCCCTCCACAGGCTCAAAGCCGCCCCTGCATTATATTCTCCCCCTTACTTCAATGGTATTCAAAAAATCCCCCGCAGGGAAATCACTTGACACTTTAAGCGATTTTTTGAATAGTATTGTAACAAACATTATAAGGAGGATTGAAATGACAATTAAAGAAATTATGACACCGCATGTGGAAATTATAAAACCCGAAATTTCTGTTGCCGAGGCGGCTCAGAAAATGAAATCGCTCGACTGCGGAATTCTGCCGGTCTACGAAAACGATAAACTAATCGGAATGATAACCGACCGCGATATTGTTATAAGGTCTTCTGCCGAAGGACACGACCCTAAGACCGATAAGGTCCGCGACATTATGACAAAAAAAGTTGTCTATTGCTACGAAGATGAGCCGGTTGAGAAAATGGCTGAAACAATGGAAAAAAACCAGATTAGGAGGCTTATCATCCTCAACCGCCAGAAACGGCTTGTAGGCATCTGCTCACTGGGCGATATGGCTCTGGCATCACACAATATGAAGCTGAGCGGAGAGGTTCTGGAAAAGGTTTCTGAACACTAATACATCCAATAAAAAAACCGCGCGAGCGGTTTTATATCTGTAGCCCAGGGTTATAATTCCCCTTTAGAGGATTTATAACCCTGGGTATGAATAACGGGAACAACATAAAAAACCGCGCAGCGGTTTTATGTCTGTTACTTTATCACCATCATCTTCTTAACCTTCCTGAAATCCCTGGAACCATCAGTCGCCCTTGCATCTAAAAGATAATAATACACTCCCGACGATAATCCGCTGGCGTTGAAATTAATCTGATGGAACCCGGCACTTTGAATTTCATTTACATACTTCCCCGCCTCCTGGCCAAGTGCGTTATAAATTGTAAGCTTAACGTGGCTTTCTGAAGGCAGCCCATACTTAATTACTGTTACAGGATTAAAGGGATTGGGATAGTTCTGCAAAAGCATGTAATCCTTTGGAATATGGCTGTATTCTTCTACACCGGTGGTAACCGAATCCGGACCGGTAAAGACTGATAACATAAATGGCGTAAATGAGCTTACACGGTATTTATAAAAAGACTTAACATTTATAGTTGAATCTGTGTAGCTTGTTATATTTGCATCTACTGTATCCAGAACCATAAAGTCAGCCGACTGCCTTCTTTCAATTATGAAGCCCGACTCTCCGTTGGATTTATCCAGCCATTTAAGCTCTATTTTGTTCCTGCTCAATACCTTTGCCTTCAGGCTGTCCGGCGCGTTAAGAAGCGTAGTAAATGCCCACGTGTCCGAATAGGTTTCCCCGGCAGCATTAATTGAACTTACCTTCCAGAAGTATTTCATCCCTTCTTTTAATTCCTTTACTACCCTTACTGTATCCTGGTGCGTGGAATCGGCAAATTTAATTTTTGAAAACTGCTCATCTTCAGATACAATAAGCCTGTATTTGTCTGTAAACTTATTAACTTTCCATTCCAGCTTAAGGGTTGCCAGGCTGTCCTTAGAGTCGTTCAATGGTTTTGCAAGCACCGGAATGGCCGGAAGAGGCGGTTTGGTTGTAAAGGTCCATTCCTCCGACCACGGCCCCGCGCCTCCCTGGTTTAATGCTCTTACCCTCCAGTGATACTCAGTACTGTTGGTAAGCCCCGGAATCTGTTTTAGTGTATCGGCAAATGCGGAATCATTTACCACAAGGCTGCTGAAATTAAGCTCTTTTGAAACCTGAAGCTGATACTTATCAGCGCCTTTGAATTTCCTCCACAGAAGGGTTAAAGCCAACGGCTGATTTACTGCTTTGTCTGCCGGCTGCTTCAGTACAGGAGCTGACCCCGGAGACAAAGTTATTGTGTTAAAGCTCCATACGTCCGACCACGGTCCCAAATTCTGACCGTTATGCACGGCCACCCTCCAGAAATATTTTTTACTGTAGCTAAGGAGGGTCATTGCCTTTGCTGTATCTGTCAGAGCCGAATCATTATACACAGTCCTTGTAAATGCAATGGTATCGCTTACCTGCAGATAATATGTCAAAGCTTCACCTGCCCGCCTCCACTTTAAGGTTACATTTTTGATAACCGTATCCTGGTCTTTTGGATAATCCAATACTCCTTTTGCCGGCACTGCGGAATATTTCTTTGAGCCGTATTCATATGCGCCCAGGTCAATCCGCCCGTTCCATATCCTGAAGTTTCCTGAAAGGTCCACAGCCGAAAACTTCAGTCCGTCATAAGTGTTTGTTCCTTTGTTAATGCATGGCGAGCTGCCTGAAAGATTGCCATATGAATCAGCAAATTGAGGATCAGCGCCATCAAAATAAAAAGAAATATTCTTTGAGCCCGAAGGAACAAACAGTTTTGCCGCGCCGCCTTTGATGCATGTGTTTGTTAATTCCAGAAATACCTTTACACTTGGATTCTCCAGAGGCTCTGCTGCAGTCCGGGAAACCAGGCTTACCTCATACTGATATTTTGCCGAGGCATTAATGTTATCAGCTATAATTGAATTTATAACTTTGCAGGAATCCGTAAATGCCGCGGCCGCAGGGTCCGTGGCAATCATTATTCCGGACTCTGATTTGTTGTTAAACAACGAGCTGTTATAAATGTAAGTTTTATTTTTATCCGCTAAAATATAAGCGCTGCTGGTATTTCTGCTAATAACACAGTTGTTTATATATAACTTTCCGGAAACGCTGTAAACAAGAGCCCCTGCAGTGCTGTTGCCTGTAAACCTGCAGCCATTAAATTCAGCTGTGCTCCCCTGACTGAAAAGGAATAAGCCTGAACTATTGTTGTCCGTAAACTCACACTTGGTAAATACAATTTTACGCGCCACGGATTCTATATTAAAACCCGTCATCTTTCTCAGTACAAGGTTTTCCAGCAAAATGTCTTTTGTATTATTGCCTCTTATGGTAATTATTCCCGTGTATGAAGTGTCCGATTCTGGTGAAAATACCACCTGCTCTTCAGGCGTGCCTTTTACTTCCAGATCGCCTTCAACTATAAGCCTGGTATTGGGCTGGAATAAAAGTGTTACACCTGCGTTTACTGTAAGCATATTGCCTTTCGAAACGTGCAGATCGTTTACAATATGATAGACTCCCTTTACCAGCTCTCCCGATATTTCACCGCCTTTGGAATTTATGTCTTCGCAGATTCCGGATAACAATATTTTTAATTTATTTGCAGAAGCAAGGTTTGTGTTTATGTAAAGAGTATCGTAATAATTCTTTACCTCTTTTGGACTAAAGCTGATCAAAATTTCATTTGCCTTAAAAGGCAGCATCTGTCCCGGCATTCCTGAAACTGTAAAGGCGCCTGAAGATACACTCCACGACTGCACGGGAACGGCATCCTTATTAAAATTAACGTATCCGGCAGAAACTGTTTTTGCGGTGGAATTTACAAGTCCGTTCCTACCGAAATCAATCGCCACCGGATAGAACACAAGCGGATTGCCTCCCTCATAACCCAGGTCATTCCTGCTTCCGTCCTGGTCGTTAAATATCTCAAGAGGGTTACCTTTATCCCTTAGTACGCTGTTTGCTGCAAGCCTGTAAGATAATGTATCGGAAAAGTCCGGTGCCGTATTGGAATTTCCGGCTATCTCGCTGTAATTTTTAATTGAGTTATGTGAAGCCGTAAACCTCTGATTAACGTCCTGAACAGTTTTGATCTCATTATTATATTTGTCCCATAAAATTGAATTTTCCAGCACACCGTCTTTAACTTGCATTACCATCAGTGCAGCGCCGTTGCCTCCGGTGCTGTTATAGTTATCATATAAAGTGCAGTTCGATACAATTGCAGTGGAAATGGTATTTAAGTTTATGATACCCTGGGTTCCGCCTATTGAATTCATGGCCCCCAGGCAGTTCTTAATAACAACTTTATTTATTGAAGAGGCATCAATCATGCTGCCCCAACTTTTACTTGCATTATGTTTGAACGAGCATTTATACACAAAAGCCTTTTCATTGGAATCTGTAGCCGATGATGCCCCCTGAATTTTTACTATACCCTGCGTGCAATTATTATTTAAAAATTCAGAATTCATTAGCCAGTTTTCCTTGCCCCGCAGAACCAGCGCTCCGCCCAGAACGGCATCGTTACCGGTGAAGCCTGATGAATCAATGAATAAGGTGGCATCACTTCCTGAAAAATCTACGGCTCCACCTTCAACTGCAGCATGGTTGCCATAGAAACGGGAATTTACAATCCTAAGGTCTGGCCCCGCGCAGTATATAGCGCCTCCGGAACTTCCGGTCTGCCCCGTACTATTCTTTGATGCGTATAAAAAGCTGCAGTGTTCAAATATGTACTTCCCGCGCCCTGTAAATGAAAAGCCGCTCCACGGTGTCTTCGGATCCATCGGTCTGAAGTATATTGAATCCTGCTTTGTACCTATAGCCCTTATTATGTACTCAGCGCCGGCATCGGACTGGCTTGAACTGATGCCGGAATTATTGCAGAATATTACTTCTACACCCGGTTCTATATCAAGCTTCTGCCCCGAAGCAACTTTAACAGTGGAGTTAATTATAATCGGGGACATTGCTTTGCTCCAGGTTCCGCTCACTTCTGCTGAAATAATCACAGTACCTTTGGGAATCGCCGTCAGCCTGCACCTTAACTGTTTATTTAAGGTTGCGCCGCCGCGCGAGAACCTGAAAGTAACTAGTGTATCATATGACCTTTCCTCCTTCGGATCGGCTTTTACCATAATATCCACCGACTGGTTAGCCCCCAGAGGAGTGTTTACAAGCACGTCTGAAAATAACCCGCCCGGACTTGAAATCAGGAAACCTTTTGCCGATTTGATGGTATCTATATTAATACTTTCTGTGGAGCTGTTATAAACCGTCACCTTTTTCTCAGGCATATTGCCGTTTAATGCCACCCAGCCAAAATCAAATACACTCTCTGAAAGCTTTACTGATATTATGCCGGAATTTTTAAGAGGCTTATAAAGGTTCAGCCTTCCTCCGCTTACGGTCTTACCGAGCATATTGCTGCTTTTGTCAACAGAAGATAAAAGAAGGTCTTTAACTTCAGCATTGGTCTTCTCCGGGTAGACAGTCTTAATCAGGGCAACGGCGCCTGTAACAAAAGGTGCCGCCATGGATGTGCCGCTTATATAGCCATATTGGTTATCCGGTATGCAGGAATAGATATCGACTCCTGGAGCAGACAGATCAGCACTTATTTTTCCATAATTTGAAAACGATGCCAGGTTGCCATTGGAATCGTGTGCAGCCACAGAAATTATATTTGGAAGGTCGTAAGCAGCCGGATACTGCGGAGTGATATCCATATCAATCCCGCTGTTTCCGCTTGCTGCAACTACTATAACACCGGCCTGATTGGCCTTGCTGATTTCATCGTAAAGTGCCTGGCTTCCAGCCGAACCGCCCCAGCTGCAATTTACTATTTTTATGCCGTTGGCAATACAGTATTCCAAGGCCTGTATTGCCTGGCTGGTCTCACCATCGCCAACATTGTTTAAGAACTTCATTGCCGCCAGTTTTACGTTCCACGCCGTTCCAGCAATGCCCAGATTATTGTTCCCTTTAGCCGCTATAATTCCCGCCACATGCGTACCATGGTGGTTGTCGTCCATAGGATTGTTATCGTTATTAAAGAAGTCCCACCCATGTACGTCGTCAACATAGCCGTTATGGTCGTCGTCAATTCCATTACCCGGAATTTCATTTTTATTTGTCCATATATTTGCTTTCAGGTCCACATGCAGGTAGTCAATTCCGCTGTCAATTACACCTATTACTATTGAAGTATCTCCTGTAGTTATAGCCCAGGCATCCATTGCACTAATGCCGGCTATAGAAGTTCCGTTTACCGCCCATTGAAGATTAAAGGAGCCATCGTTTGGTGCGCTGCAATGATGGACTACATAGTTAGGTTCTGCATACTCAACGTCAGGATTGCTTCTCAGCTCGCGGATCAGTGCATCAATGCTGTCAGTAGAAACCTTCCAGTGTTCTGCACCGGTGGACCAGATTTTCTTTACCGTGGCTTTTTTATTCTTCAGGATAACCGAGCGGCTGCCCGGCATATTTGACTGTGCGGATATACCGGGGTACCTCTTAAACTTTATTATAAGTTCGTCCTTTACAATATCCTGCCCATGATACTTAATTTTCTTAATTTCCTGGGGAAAGGCCGCAATATGTGCCGCAAGAATAAATGCCAGAATTAAAATGACAGAATGTTTCATTTTCTACCCGTCTGCTTCAGTTTGTTACGTCAGGGACAGTCACTTATTTAATAGGACAGGATGCCGGAGCGATATCCTGCACCCATAAAATAGAAATTAGATTTAAGCCATATCGTGACGCCAAACAAATGGGCAAATAATATTTCAGCAAACCTTTTATGGCTTAAAACCGCGGGAACTTTGATTTAAATCACAACTAAAGCATTGCATTACCATGGAAGCATCACGGGGGCATACCAATCGCATCCTGTCACAAACGGGCTATAAAATATAAGAATGCAAATTATTCTGAATTTGTCAAACGGTTTGTTTTGTGCCGGAGGGAATACCCATATACAACCACCTATTCCTAAAAACCGCGTTTAGCGGTTTCATATCTGTAGCCCAGGGTTACAAATTCCCGGAGGGAATGCCGTAACCCTGGGTAAAATATCAAAAATCCCCAAAACGCGTATAAGATTTATTACCTTCCCCCCGTCTTGCCAGGAATGTAAATAATCATTTAATGAGCCTTGCAATCCTGCCGGGCCTTACCGACCCTATTAATTCGAACAGATTATAGAAAGGAATGGAAGGATCCCACGACCAGTATATAACTTCAGCTCTTCCTATTATTTTATCTCTCGGCACAAATCCCCAGTACCTGCTGTCGGCACTGTTATCCCTGTTGTCGCCCATCATAAAATAATAATCTTTCTGCAGGGTATATGAACTGGCGGGCTTCCCATTTATTGTTATCCCGCCGCTGGAAGCATCCACAACCCGCTTTCCAAACTCACGGTCAATTATAGTTCTCCACTGCTCAATGTTCTGGGAATTTAATTTTATCACATCTCCTTTCTTGGGGATTACAATGGGGCCGTAATTATCCCTGTTCCATTTTGCACCTTTTGGAAATATATCGCCTTCATATATTCCTGCACGCCTTGTTTCAGGATCAACATATTGAATATCCGGAGGCCGCCGAAACTCCCTGCCGTTTACAAACAACACTTTATCCTTTATCTGAATTGTATCACCGGGAAGACCCACCAGCCTTTTTACATAGCTCCATATAACAGGTGAATTTAATTCATCAGAATTGCCCGGATAATCAAAAACAACAACCTCGTTCCTCTGCGGTTCATGATATGCAGGCAATGTGTAGAAAGGAAGCGGGATATCTGTAAAGGGGATATTCCTTGGAGTTGAGGACCCATAGATTACCTTGTTGACAAGCAGGAAGTCGCCGATCATGACTGTGCCTTCCATTGAGCCTGTAGGAACCCTTGAGGATTCCAGTAAAAAAGTTTTGATGATAAGAGCCCCTATTAGAGCAAACAAAATGTTCTTAACGAACTCCCGCCTTTTGCTTGCCGGCTTTACTTTACCTCTTTTTAATTCATCTTCGGTTTTGATTCCGGCAAACCGCTTCAGGCTGTCTTTAGCATTCAATGGTCATTCCCCCCATATTAATTGGAAACATTACTAACCAGGAGCCTGTATATTATAAAATCGGAATTAATTATTTGTTTCAATATGACTGACTTATTTCCGGCTTCTCATTACTAAAATATTTACGATAGACAATAACAGATTAGTCCCGGGCAAGAATATTTTTGGCTTAAAAATTAGTTTTGATCAGATTTATGAATTACTTATTTTTTCATAAAACTTTCCAATAAATTATAAATACTCATAATAAAAAGGCTTTGCTGTTTACAAACCGGTGACTGACACGAAAAATATAATATCACTTCTTTTAATTAGCTTACTAATGTTTTTCTCTGCCGGATGCAGGCAGAACAATAAAATAATCCCTCAGGCACAAAAAGGAATAATCAATTTAAGCTCCTGGGATTTTGATAATGACGGCCTGGCTGAACTGAATGGGCAGTGGGAATTCTACTGGAATAAAATATTAACGCCCGGCGAATTCCAGACTTCAGACAATTCCAGACTTCATTATTTTGAACTTCCTTCGCAGTGGAACGGAATCAAAAATACCGAACTGAAAAACCTGCCCCCTTTGGGCAAGGCCACATACAGATTAATAGTTAAACTCCCTAAAAATAATTCCAGGCGCGTAAGAACACTGTGCCTGAAATTTCAGGATATACACTCCTCATACAAAGTTTGGCTCAACGGCAGGCTCTATCTTGAAAAAGGGACTTTTTCTGAAATACCTGAGAAATGCATCCCTGCTTCGGGGCGCGAAGCGGTAAGTTTCGAGGATAGTTCGGCTTCCCTGGAAATAGTAATAAACGCAGTTAACTTCTTTGACACAAATGAGGCGGGAATTGACGAAAAAATTCTTCTGGGCACAGAACAGGGCGTTATACTGGAGTCGCAGCTGAAGAACTTTTTCTACCTGGTGAGCTTCGGCATTCTCCTTATTATGGGCCTCTACCATTTCCTGCTTTTTATTATCAGACGGAAAGAAAGAGAGTATCTCTACTTTTCTGTTATTTGCCTTCTGCTTGCCGTGCAGACAATCTGTGAAGGTGATAAATATGTTTTCTACATACTGCCCGGACTTTCGGTTTCGTTCTATCTCAAAGCATGGCTTGCATCAATCTCTGTTGTTGCTGTTTTGCTTAGGTTCTTCCGTATAATATTTCCTGACGAGCTTAATAAAACTGCAGTCAACTTTTTTACTGCCGCATTCATTTTTGAAGTGCTGTTTCTTTTTATCTTCCCCATAGAATATTTTATGCCCTTTATATACCCCACGTTTTATTTCTCGATAATAGTTGTAGGGTATCTGTTCTACGGGCTTTTCTTGGCCCTTCTTAGAAAAAGAAAACATTCTGTCTTGGTCTTTGCCGGAATGCTTCTGCCTCTGCTTGCCGGAATAAACGACCTTTTGTATGGGCTGGCTATTATCTATACAGGTTACTTCGGCTCTGTGGGATTCATATTGTTAATATTTTCACAATCTTACTTCCTGTCTTTAAGGTATAATGAATCGTACATGGAAGTGGAAAGCTTATCGAAAGAACTTGAAGCCGCAAACCGCAGCCTAGACAGTAAAGTGGAGGAAAGAACACTTGAGCTGAAAGCCGTTAACGCCGAGCTTTCAAAAACAATTGCAATAAAGAATAAGTTTTTCTCCATAATTGCCCACGACATGAAAAACCTCTTTCAGTCGATGTTTGGCTATTCAGATCTCATTATCATGAAGTCCGAAGAGGATGAGCAGCAGGAAATAAACGAAGGCGCTTTGGTAATCAAGGACACAACCACAAAAGCATATAACCTTATGGAGAACCTGCTTGAATGGTCGCTTTCGGAAACCGGGAATAAACGGCTTAAGAAAGAATTGTTAAACCTTAAGTCTGTAGTAAATGAAAATGTGGAGCTGATGGATGCCTACGGCAGGGCAAAACATGTTTGCCTCAGTGCCCGCGTAGATGAAAGCCTTCAGATTTCCGCCGATAAAAGAATGCTGAATACAGTTTTAAGGAACCTCATTTCAAATGCAATTAAATATTCTTTCAGTGATTCTACTGTTACAGTTCGGGCGGAGAAGCAAGACACAAACATAATAATTTTTGTCTCGGATGAAGGAATGGGAATTGAGAGTGAGAAACTGGATAAGATTTTTATGTCAGAAACTGTCCAAAGCACTCCTGGGACAAACAAAGAAAAAGGGACAGGATTAGGGCTTCTTCTGGTTAAGGAATTTGTGCAGAAGCATAACGGTACAATTTCAGCTTCAAGCGAAATAGGCAAAGGAACCACATTTGAAATCACTCTGCCGGTTTCATAGTCTTAGGCATTGCTTTCTATTGTTCTGCACTCAAATATGACACTCGTTTTTTAATATACCGGCAATAACAATTCAATGGGTGGTTCCGGTTTTGTAGGACATATTCATATTCCAGGCGATTAAAATGAAGAGAATTTATGGTTTTCTGATTATTTTTCTAACCTTTAGCCATCTGCATGCTCAAACGGATTATAATCCGGCGTTAAAATATTTAAATGATGGCTATCTGGATAAGTCCGTTAAAGAGTTTGAACTAACTATAAAGAAAGATTCCCTCTCTCACAGATCCTCTAAGGCGCTGGATGCATTATACAGCCTGTCAAAGGCTCAGCCCGGGAATTATTCAATATACTACGCGGCCGGCGTATTGTCAGCCCGCCTTGCACTTAAATACGACGCCTGTTATTTCCTCCGGAAATATATTGAAAATGCTTCGCCCTGCAAATATGTCTCTGAAGCTGAAAAGATCCTTGACACCTTAAAAATTGATAATAATGATCTTAGATATGTTGAGTTCATAAGAAAATATTTAGACGATGTGGAAGCCTCAAATACCAATTTAGAAAGCTACTGGGATGAAGAAACTAAAAAAAGACTGGGCAGTAATTTCGACTATTATTTCCTTTATAACGATTACAAAGAAGCATTTGAACAATCCCTGTTTTTCCCTGTTAAAAGTATCAGGCATACCAGTGATTATACAATAGTTGATGCAGGCGGCTTTTCTTATGCGGTTACTGAACAGCATAATGCTCTGAAACTCTCACAGCCGATAATCTTACTGACCAGAAATTGGAATAAGAAAGAAAGCAGGCATTTCGTTTTCCATTTTGAAGATCCATCCAATCTTCCTGACAGCTCCCTGATAAACAGGCTGGATTCGTTTTATGAAGATCTGGCTTCAAAGTTTACATTTAATAATAATGAAAAAATTGACTACTATTTAGCTGGCGCCGAAACAATCGGAAAATTTTATTTCAGAGCTCCCGTTAATGGTATAGCAACAGCAAAGTGGAACACTGTATCCTCTGTCTCCTGGGATAATTATCACGAGATTGTTCATATTATTACTCCCCGGGCATTAAACTTTCATATCCCCCTCCTGGGAGAAGGTATTGCCGTCTATTATGCGGGTACTACTTATTTCAGCAATTTATTTTCAATTGAATGGACTAAAGAGCTGATGCTTAAGAAAAAAGATCCCGGGATTCACGAAATTTATTTAATAAAAGATTTCACTCATTCTGAAAAATATAATACCGGAGATATCTACTTCACGGCAGGCGCATTCAGTAAGTACCTGATAGAAAAATATGGCATGGATAAATACTCCGATTTATGCAGCCGGACTACAGCGGACTCTCTATTCCCCGGGGCCATAGAAAACGTTTACCATCAGAGTATTGCTGCAATTGAGCATGATTTCAGAAACTGGGTGTTGAATCTGCAAACCCCGGAAATCTCACCATTTTTTAATGAAAAGGCTGAGGAAGTCTTCAATATGGCGGATCCGGAAAAGGACGACTCCGGCAATGGGAAATATATTTATCCCAAAGACAGATATTGCAGGGATGGAATATTTGATCTGACGAAATTCAGAATTCTTAAAGACAAGAGCAGATATTATTTTGAAATGACATTCAGAGATCTGGCTAACAGGGATTCTGTTGAATGGGGATTTTACAGAACCTACGCAGTAATCTACTTAAAAAATGACGACAACAAAACAAGAATACATGATTGGAGCGGCAATATCGATCTTGAAGGTAAATTTGATCAGTCAATATGCATAAGCGACAAGGGTATTTTGCTTCAGAATTACGACGATACACAGGTTCTGTCGATGAAGCTGAATAAAACTGACGATAATATTTTTGGTGACGTCCATTCCAAAACCATAAGGTTTTCTGTACCTAAGGAGTTTTTAAAAGGCATTGGCAAAAGGTGCTGGCTCTTTGCAGGCGTCGGGGCTTCTGACATAAGCAGCGGATTAGAAAAATACTGGGACAGTTTTATTGGCAGCCAGGCAAGTATTTCCGGCAATGCGAACGGGAATAATGGCGGATGCAGTGATAGTTCTGAATTCCTCCCCTATTATTATGACGTACTGCTGCCGAAGGAGACAGATCAAAAGGAAATATTCTCCGGTTATTCAAATGACAGAAAAACCAGAGCCTTATTTCCATATATCCTCATTGAAAAGTTTTAGTTACTACTTTCAGGAAGACAGTTTGGGAAATATGCAAATTTCATAATCCTTCTGCTTTTCCAAGTAATTTGCTGAATTAAATACTTTACTCCTTTCTTTTCTTGGGAGAGGATTTGATGCATTTTTTTACATACTTACGTACTGAACCTGTTATATCTTCTGTTATTGGATAACTTTCCGACTGACTCATAGACCAGCTTAAAAATCATCACCGTAGACTTCGGTATTCATCCGGGGAATATCTTCCTTCGACTTGCTTTGCAGGTAATATGAAATGCCGAAGGTTATAATGCGTGTATCTTCCACCTTGTTTTTCACAGCATAAAATCCATTCCCGTATTTTGCGCTGCTGCGGTTCCGGCTGTTAAATATATCATCGGCCATAAGCACGAAAGATAAATATTTATCCAGCGTGTAGAATCTCACATAGGCATCCACTGAATAATTCTTCCCGGATTTCTCCTGTGCCGATATACTTGATGAGGAGT
Source organism: Ignavibacteria bacterium (assembly GCA_025612375.1). Lineage (NCBI taxonomy): Bacteria > Pseudomonadati > Ignavibacteriota > Ignavibacteria > Ignavibacteria bacterium. The sequence goes on along the minus strand of JAAXKN010000046.1, from coordinate 10,674 downwards.
AATTAAAATCGAGCTGGAAATTTAAGTTGTTTATATTCAGCTTGTTATGAATGCTTCCTCCCCAGCTGAAATTCTTATTCCCCGCGTAAACACCTTTATAAACATCTTCGGTCGCAGACGATCCCAACCATACGCTCAGCCTTTTGAAAAGGTCTCCCCCTATGTTTACCGAGGCACTATAGGAATTCATATTTCCATTGTTAAAATAAGTTGTAACGGATGTTTTACCATCTTTTTGGACTGAGATCTGCTCAATGGGATTATTTACATTTGTATAACTTAGTGTTGCACTTAAATAAGTGCTCCCTATCGGAAGTGAATAGTCCAGATTAATAACACTTGTCCCGGAGGGTTTCAGTCCTGGGTTTCCCATGGTGATATTTGTAGAATCAGTCTTATCTATATTTGGATTAAGCTGCCTGTTGGAGGGATTACTTATATCATAAGATAATCTTGCATTAAGCTGCTGAAAGCCTGGAAGGGGAATTCCTGCCATAACCATCCCCCCCATGCTCACATTATTATTTTTATTGCCTGTTCCCTTAATAATATCACTATTCTCCACAGTATTTGTCATAAGCCCCAAAAAGCCGCGCAGTCTCATTTTCCAAAGAACCATTTCAAGGCCAGTGGTAAACCTGTGGTCAATATTCAAATATTTCTGTTCAATCTTTTGCGACAAGTCATCATTATAACTTTGTTCAATGTAGCTGAACGTGCTATAATTATTTTTCATCAGGAGATTTTTCACGGATCCTTTGTAGTCGGCTACTATTTGCACTTTATTCAGGGGATACCTGTAATCTGCATCCCAGCTAAAAGAACTGTTCTTGTTATCCGAAGAGTTTTTCTGGAGAACGGGAGTATTATCAGTTCCATCAAAAAGTGAACTGGCTTGGTTAAAGTCAGTCAGCGTATTCATTGTGTTATTCATAAAGCCGAATGTTGCTCTTAAAGTGCCGTATTCCTTACCTATATTGTTCACATAACTTGTTGAAACACTGAAGAATCTTTGCTTATTTTGATTATGCCTGCTGCTATGGTTTTCTGTATACTTGTTATTTTCCAGAAAATTATTCTGAAGCACTGTAGAATTATCGGAATTAGGAGTGCTGTAACTCATCTGGATTGTGACCATGCTTTTTTCGTCGGTCTTTCCTGCTGAGAAGTTAAATTCATTCTCATCTGAGTGGCTTTCACTGTTTGAGACCTGCTGAAGGAAACTAGCTTCATCATTTACATTTATATTCTTCTGCAGCTCATACCCATATTTTACTTTTGATAATACATTCTCATAGCCGCTTCGGACAAACATATTTTTATAACCGTATGCCGCCCCTATATCTCCGTTAAAACGGTACCGTGTATTGAGATTGGCATCTATGCTGGCATTGTACCTTGAATACTCAATCTTCTTAGTTATTATATTTATGACGCGTGTAGGCGGCTTTACATTATACTCAATCGGCGGATTTGTAAGGAGCTCAATTCTTTCTATTTCACTTACATCCAAAAGCCTGAAGTCGCGGAGCTTTTCATAGCCCGACATTGCAGCCGGATTACCATCTATAAAAATGACGGTTGAGGCACTCCCCATTAAGCTGACAGTACCATTAAAGTCAACATCGATCAAAGGAGAGTTTTCCAGCACCTCTTTTGCATTGTTGCCCAGGTCTTTTCCAACGTTAAGAATAATCTTGTCCTCTTTGTATGCAAGCCTTTCCTTTTCTGCTATTATTTCCACCTCCGGCGTATAAATATCCCTTCCAGATAGCCTGATTGTATCAAGAGACAATACCTGGAATTCACCGCTCAGGATAATTTTATTTCGCTTGCGTGACTTGTAGCCCATGGATGATACCTTGGCATAAAAAGCATCCAGGGGCAGCCTGGCAGCTTCAAATTTCCCTTCCTTATTTGATATTGTTCCCTTAACCAAAGTTGAGTCTTTGTATCTGAAGACCAGAAAACTCGCGGCTTCAACAGGCCTGCCCGTAAGGCTGTCAACAATCACACCGCTGATTCTCCCCCTTAGAGTATCTCTTTCTCCATAAGGGCTGCCTGAAGCGTTAAGTTTTTGGAAAGGAGCTAAAAAAAGGAACAAGCATATAAATGCAATTTTGATTAACACCAGGTTTAATCTCATCTGTAAAAGCTTATTTCCCGCTCTTCTTTGGAGAAGACTTAATGTACTCTTTCACATATTTACGGACAGAGCGTGTTATATCTGCTGTTTTCCTGTATGCATACGATAGTTCAGGGTAGGGAATGGATAAGACCGAGTTATTGCCGCCGTCTTCAAAACTTATTGCACTCATTCTCAGACTGTCATCCAGTGTTACATAGATGTTAAGGCAGGGTTCACCAGGCTTTCCAATGTCTACATTTTTAAGCAGCTCTATCCCTTCTGAAGTAATTATGTCTGAAATTTTATCTGCAATTCCGGCCGTATGGAATTCTTTGTTCTCAATTGCCTTACCCTGAAAACTGACCGTAAGGTATGCCTTAATATTTTTGGGATGTGACTGCGCAGACAGCCCGGAAACAAACTGCAGAGATAACAAAGCTGCTAAAACGAACAGGCGGACAGTTTTCATATACCTGATTCCCAAATTGTGGTAGTAAAACTTATGGTTTCATATGCTCAGTTGCAAGCACAGCCATATATTTTCTGCAAATCCGGCTTATTCCCCTGCCAGGTTATTCACCCGACCCAAGGTGCATTTTTTTCAGGAAGAACCGGGGAAATTAGCTGAATTCTTTACTAATGATAGCTATATTGCGCCCTCCTATTAATATTTTTTAATTTTTCAGTAAAGGACACAACCTTTTACCCTTTCAGCCTGTATAGCTATATATAGATGGATAACACCGATAAAAATATAATAAAGTATTCCGACGAGGACTTGATGGCTCTGGTGACCGATAGGAATACCAATGCCCTGAAAGTCCTATACGACAGGTACGGTAAAAGTGTGTATAACTTTATACTGCGCTATACTAATAACCGGGAGATCGCAGAAGACCTTCTTCAGGAGACTTTTACAAAGGCCTGGTTCTCATCCCATAGCTTTGATCCTGAAAAAGGAGCTTTTAAGTCGTGGCTGTTTACTATCGGAATAAACATCACCCGCAGCGAGATGGTAAAGAAGCGTTATAGTTATCCGCATATTGACCTTGAGGATGTGATACTGGAAGATGAACCCTCCGGTAAAAAGGAAGAGGAACCCGCTGTCTGCTTTCTGGAATACACAGAGCTAAAAGATACAATAGCCAGTGCGCTTGAACAGTTAAATCCTTTTCTGAAAGAAGTGATCATTCTGAAGCATTATCAGAAGATGAAGTTTTCTGAAATTGCCGAAGTAACAAACACACCGGAAGGGACCTTAAAAGCCCGCTTCCATAATGCCCTGGGTCAGTTAAGAAAGATTTTGCAAAAGACGGAGTACTGATATGTATTGCGAAAATAAGAATCATTTACTGGATCTTTACTTCCATGAAGGAAGTGAAGAGGACCACGCAGAAGTGGCGGAGCATATTAAAACCTGCCCAGGATGCAGGGAATACCTGGAAAGCCTGGATGGAACAATGAATCTGCTTTCAGAATTGAAAGAAGAAGAACCGCGCGGGGACCTGTTCGGCAGCATTCTCCGGGAAGTTTCCGTACCGGTTATAAAACCAACAAAAAAGAAAACCAGAGTGGAGCTGCTGCCTGTTCTTAAGATTGCATTCGGTGAAATATTTTTATTCGCACTTGTCTACTTTATTAAAATCCAGATAACACTCCTTCCCTTCTGGAATATTATAGAAAAGAATTGGATAATCCGGTCCTTAGGAGACACAGGTGTGTCCGTTGCGCTGGTTCTTATTGCAGGATCATTTATAACTCTTGCAATGGCTCCCATACTGCTGATGGAGTCGAACAGAAAAAACAGTTTTAATTAAAATATATTTTTTGGAGAAAATATGAGCAAAAGAAAGCTGATTCGTAAACTTGCAATACCTGCTGCAATTGTTGCAGGCGTCTCAATTGTTTTTCTGCTGGCAACAATTCCCATATATAATGCACAGTTTGACAAGCACAAAGAGGAATTCAATAGATATATCAATTCCTTTATGGAGCAGAATACAAGGTATTTGAAAGGAATTGCTTCCAGAATTAAATCGGCAAAGCCCGATCCGGTTCTCATTAACGAACTTCAGTCGGAATATATGGTGGAACATCAGAAAGCCGATGAGCCCAAGAAATACTTGTGGATGTCTTCAATGACGGATGATTTCCTGTTCGGCGTTCCAACGGCGGATTTTCAAAAAACAAACGATGCATTCGATAAATACCGCGACAGGATAAAAGCCGACGAATTCTACCGCGACAGGAATGACTTTCTAACTAAACTGGTGGATAAGACAGACAGAGTTGACTTCTCTCAGTTCGAAAGAGCCGAACGCCCGGAAAGGTGGGAAGAGGAAAACAGCTGGCGCTTCTTCAAGGGCGACGGCAATGAATCGCTTCTGCAGCCGCCTACAACCAGCTTTTCAACCCCGGTTTATGATGACGGTGGAAAGCTTATAGGCAAACTTTTCATGAAGGTCGACGACAGGGTAAATGAGAAAAAATATTATAACGAGTGGAGATTTGAAAGAAGTGATCTTAGCGATGCCTTAAGAATTATTCCTACAATATTACTCGTCATTTCCGGAATATTCCTTTGGTTCCTTCTTCCCACCTGGGTCTATGTGGATGCAAAGGAACGCGACGTAAAGACGCCGGGAATCTGGGCATTCCTTTCTTTAATTTCATTGTTCTTCGGACTTACGGTTTATCTAATAACAAGACCCGATACACTAAAGTCATCCACATGTCCTGAATGCAAAGGCGAGCTGAACGGAACGAGGGCATACTGCCCGCATTGCGGCTTTGACCTTTCAAACAATTTCTGCCAGCAATGCCAGTACCCGGTACAGCCCGAATGGCAGTACTGCCCCGAATGCCGCGCAGAGCTGAAAAATAAAACAAAGCACCGGCATGAAATAATCAGTGAAGAGATGGCCTAGCAAAGGAGTTTCAATACCGGCGACCCAAAGGCAGAAATTCCAGCCGGGGCAGATTCAAAGCGCTGGAGATTCGATGGAATAAAACCAGAAAAAAAGCCTTGTAAATATTTATTTTGCAAGGCTTTTTTATTAGCGGACTGAGCTCTGCCCTATTTCGATTAGGAGTTTCCCCTTAAATTCTCCCGCTTAATTTTCCTTAAAGCCAGGGCGTAAAAAATAATTCCGACAGCAAGAGATCCGTATTCGCCCAAATTTACGCCCAACTGGGTACTGTAAAGACCGAGGCCGGCAGATGCGGATCCCTCGAAGAACAGCGGAAGCGGTGGGTCATCAGGCATCACAGCGCGCATCGGATGAGTAAGGAGATCGATGGCCCAGTGGCTGAATACCAGCAGCCCGATAAAAACACTAACGCCCTTCCGGCGGCTAATGAGCCAGGTAATTGCGGCTGCAGCAAGCGCCCAGATTATATTCATAAAAAGGCCATGTGACCATGGGCTTGGTGCCGCTTTGCCGGAGGAAGGATAACTTTCCACCCCAAGCAGAAAGAACATAGTCCAGATAATATCACCGGCCCATGCAGAAAGGATCAGGATGTATAAAGGGATTTTAGTATTTATCCTTTTGGCTGCAAGGCCAACTCCCAGGTGTGCTAAAGCTGCCATAATAACTCCTTGTTGAGTGATATGCAGATACTTATCAGTGACGAAACAGCATTAAATAAACCATTATTTCATCCGTAAATTTAGCATTAGCCACAGACAAAATCTAAATCTTTGTCATTCGTAGATATGATAGAATGGTTAAATTCCCATATTTGCCAGAACATTAGCGATATAATTAACCGTTTCAACCAGTTTCGGGTGTGAGACTTCAAAATCCTTTACCGAATCCGAGAGCGTATCAATTTCCGATTTCAGAGTGCCCGGATTTCTCTCCTCCTGCATCGCCTCGTAGGCCGAGCGTTCAATGGAGCCTGCAATATTCTCCGCGTGTTCAGAATGAGTCCTGGAGAGTTCCGTAATCTGCGGATTCAGCTGTGAGAGCAGGTAAAGCAGTTCAGCCCTGTTTTCTTCGCTCAGTGAGCTGTTAGTTCTTATCTTCTCTTCAAGTTTAGCAATTGTATCCTGTATCATTTCTTCACTCCTGGATTTATTTGCATAATATTATCATTTCTCTTTTGCCCTTTAAAGAGTCAGTTCAAGCTGTTCCGTATCTGAATCAGCTCTTATATTAAAATAACTTTTACCCTTCTTCTTTGTTATCTCAATGAAATTCAAAGAATGCAAAACTTTGAATAATTTTTTTATAGACCAATCATTATTAAGCTTTTCCAGTATTTCCTCTGCCGGAAGCCTGGAATCTTTTAATATTTCCCGGATCTTTTCTTCAACCGGTTCCTCCCCGGGAATAACTACAGCTTTACTTCCTTCACGCTGTTCCAGTGCTTTTTCAATATGGACTATTCCAATCTTATTATCTGTAAATTCAACAGGGATGGCACCTTTCTGAATAAGAATATTGTTTGCAATTTGTTCTGTGGCTAAAGGTTTCCTGACATAAATTATTCTTTTTTTCCTCAGGCCGTCAATTACTCCCGACCATGTGCCGCCCTTTTCTGATGACTCAGCCACATATATCTCATTTGCAAGTCCATATATGATCGGATTACGCGCCATTGCAAGTTCAGGCCTCCAGGGAGCTTTAGGGTAGAATGTACTTAAAACAAGCACATTACCCTCAACAATCTGTTTATAATATGTTTTAAAACCGGAACCGAAAGTCATTATGCCCTGCGGTAATACTATAATACTTCTTCCGTTATATTTCAATGCGGAATCCAGAGCCTGTTTATCAACGCCTTTTGCAAATCCGCTTACCACTACCTTATATTCGTTTGTCACCATTTGTGCAATGCAGTCAGTAAATTTCAGCGATATATCCGCGGCATTTCTGGAGCCGACAATAGCAACTGACTTTTCCTGAAACATCTGCTTATCTCCTTTTACATAAAGCAGTGGCGGAGAATAAGTAGATTTCAGATTACTTTTGAGTATGGATGAATAGTCAGGTGATATGATGGGAATTAAATTAAATCCCTGGTTCAGAAGGTCTTCAGCCAGGAAAGCATTATTTGGCAGACCCGGCTTTGCCTTAAGAAGATCCGTAATATCATTATCACTTAGACCATATATATTTTTCCATTCATCTTCAGACAAGTGGAAGAATTCATCGATAGTTATTTTATTTTCATGATAAATTTTTATAATCAGATTATTTATTTTGGCACTTCCCCATTTGGGTATATGCGCAAGAGATATCCAGTAAGCATTCTCTTCTGATCTGACCATAAGATTATCCTATTAATAAATTCTTTTGATAATAATTATACTGACAAATATAAAACACTAATTATTTTAAATCACCCCCGACTGTCCTGGCAATTACAAGAGGAGCTATTTTACCTGCTCCGCATCCGGTAAGCAGCTTTCCTATTTCCCTGATAGTTGCGCCGCTGTCACAAATATCGTCAATAAGCAGAATACTTTTACCCTCAATACAGTTTGGATTATTTATTCTGAATGCATTTTTTATGTTATTCTCCTTAAGTAAATGGTTCTCAAATATCTTCTGCTCCCGGGTTGTTTTAACTTTAACCAGATCCTCCGATAAAGGAATATTAAGCATCTGTGAAATCTTTGTGGCAAAGTTTTTCACCAGGTTTCCCGACTTTGTAGGCGGAACAAAAAGAATATAATCGAAGTGATCTTTGCCGAATCTTTTATTATAAGCTTTTAATGTAAGTTTCAGCAGAAAATCAGGGAAGTCCCCTCCGTTCTCATATTTGGACCTGTGAATGGCGCTTCCCACGTTAGAAAATCCATAATATGAAGCTGCTATTCCATTTACTAAATTTGATCCTCTTGACTCCACTAAAAGCTCAGGGAAATAATTTTCTCTGAATTGGTTAAGCTTTTCATTCCATGCAGGACTTAAATTTGCGGTAAGTTTGTGAAGGCCTGTATTATCGCAATTAGTAAAATTACACTTCGACAAATCGCCCAGGTAATCACACAGATACTGCATCCTTGAGCTTTTAATACCGACATATTCCACCATTTTTTCCAGATCAATTCTTTTTGCTTCCCGGAGTTCTTCAAATATCTTTGTATTCAAAGCCGGTGCATTTGTAACATATTCAAACTTTCTGCTTTTTCCAAACCGCACCTCTCTTATTATCCCCTGATCTATCAGATCTGCCTTGATAACTCTAAACTGATTTCGTCTAAGGTTTATTTGCTTCATAATTTCGTATTCACCAAGCAATTCATGTCTTACAGCAGATATTACTCTTTCATATTTTTTAACTGAAGGCCTGCTTCCTTCAATAAACGCTTCGGGCAGGCTCCTGTCATCCGGACCGTAAAACAGAATAATAAAAGCAGGTTTATTATCCCTGCCTGCTCTGCCTATTTCCTGATAGTAGTGGATAGGAGACTGGGGTATTTGTGTATGAATAATAAATCTTATATCCGGCTTATCAATTCCCATTCCCAGTGCATTAGTTGCAACTATACACTTCCATTTGTTTGTCATTAAGCCGTTTTCTATTTCGATTCTTGTACCTGAATCCAGGCCGGCATTATAATTTGTCGAAGGGATATTCAGATACTCTAGCCACTTTGCATATACTTCTGTATCTATTCTTGTACCTGAATAAATAATTCCTGATCCCGGTATCCTGCAGAGATACTCACCCAGCCAGGCCATCTTTTCATCGTCAGAATTTACTGTTATGACATAAAGCCTGAAATTAGGACGCATTAAATGCCCTCTAAGAATAGTAATATTTCCGCCAATTTGTTCTGCAACATCCTTCTCCACTCTTTTAGTGGCGGTAGCTGTAGTAGCCAGAACCGGGAATTTTTTAGGCAAAAGTTTTACAAGATTAATAATTCTCTTAAAAGATGGTCTAAAGTCATGCCCCCATTCAGAAATGCAATGCGCTTCATCAATAACTATCATTGAAAGGTTCAATTGCACTGTAACTTCAATCCAATCTTCATCTTCCTGCCTTTCCGGTGCAATATAAAGTATTTTCACCTTTCCGGACCTTGCCTCAGCCATAATCCTGCGGTTTTCTCCGGGGTCCTGTTCGCTATTAATGCATCTGGCGGAAATGCCTATATTATTGAGTTTCTTTACCTGGTCACGCATCAGAGCGATCAAAGGTGAAAAGATCACTGTAGTATCAGGAAAGATAATTGCAGGAAACTGAAAACATAAAGATTTTCCAAATCCTGTTTTTTCAATTAAAAGTACTCTTTCACCATTCAGTACTTTTTCAATTGCTTCCCATTGTTTGTCGTAAAATTTTTCATATCCAAACTTTTTCTTCAGCAGTAGTTCAGCATCTTTTCTGTTCATGGCTTCATAGAATCTATTGTTAGTAATAATCTCATCGTGCTTTGTAATTCAGCATAGGTTCGCATATTATTACATACCCGGGCGCAGTAAAGCATATTGCACAGCTTTCCATACTGAACCATAAAATTTCTGCTTACAAAAAGGAATGTGCCTGGTCAACAAAGGGCCTGCAGTGCCGCACGGCACAATTTCCCAGGAAAAGGATTTATAATTCAATCACCGGAAACAAGCCCCCTTTTGCATTTGGAACTTGCAGCAATTGCTCCAAAAAATTGCCGCTTTTATGCCTCTCCTGAATCATATTATACTGTTATATTATTAGGAATTAAGTTGTATATCACAGAAAGGACATTTGCGTGAGAGAAGGAGATAAATTCGAAATACCCGTAAAAAACAGCTCTTCTGCAGAATCGTCAAAAAGGTCTGTGTGGACTGAACTGAAAAATGCTGTAAGGGGAAGTGAGGCTGATTATACACAGATTCCCTTAAGCAGGGCAATCTTTCTGCTTGCCGTTCCGATGATCCTGGAACTCATAATGGAATCCGCCTTTGCTGTTGTTGATATCTATTTTGTAAGTTCACTTGGCCCCTCTGCAGTAGCAACCATAGGTCTTACGGAAACATATTTATTCCTTTTGTACTCGGTTGCTATTGGGTTGTCCACTGCCGTAACGGCTATCGTTGCAAGGCGTATCGGAGAAAAGAATAAAGAGAAGGCCGGAATGACTGCCGTTCAGGCAATATTTATTGCAGTCATAGCATCAATCCCCTTTGCCTTTGCTGGTGTTTTCTATGCAAAAGATCTGCTTCTGCTTATGGGTGCTGACAGATGGGTCCTGGAATATGGCTACCGTTTTACACAGGTGATGATGGGAGGAAATGCAGTTATCATGCTCCTCTTTATGATTAATGCAATTTTCAGGGGGGCCGGCGATGCGGCAATTGCAATGAGGGTACTATGGCTTGCAAACGGGATCAATATCTTACTGGATCCGGCTCTGATCTTAGGACTTGGTCCTTTTCCCCAACTGGGAATCCAGGGCGCGGCAATTGCAACTACTACAGGCAGGGCAATAGGAGTAATTGCACAGCTTTGGCTTCTGTTTCATGATGGCAAACACATTAAAGTACTCAGGTCTTATATAAAGCTTAACTGGGAAATTATTTCCAGGATAATCCGCACTTCCTTAG
>JAAXKN010000045.1 GCA_025612375.1 Ignavibacteria bacterium | reverse complement strand
TTTTTTCACCTTAAATTATTCCATATTTTTGTCCAGTTTTTGGGGGGAACTATATACACCATTCCGCATTGCCCAAATATTCATTGGGATTTTCGTTCCCGGAGGCAGCCACAACAACTTTTTTCATAGTAACAACTGCATAGTTAATCGCATTTTCAATCTCTGGGTAACTACAATTGAAATAACTAAAGCAATGGTATTTTGTAATGACATCACAAGACGGATCTTCCACCTGTTGTGTACCCAATGTACACCAGCTTAAATTTATCACCTTAATCGATGAATCATTAGCTGCATTCATAATAAGTAATACTAAATCATCCACTGAGTCATCAAAGGATTTTATTTTTAAATCCCATCCAAGACTAGCAATTCCTACTCCATTGTTATTAGTTGAAGCACCTACCACTCCCGCACATTCTGTTGCATGAGAGCCAAAAATCTCGTTATTCGTTACAACCTTATTTTGTAAATCAGAATGATACTTGTAGGCATTTCCTTCAGGATCAATAATTCCAACATTTACGTTTCCATCTCCCTTTGAAATATCCCATGCCTTGGAAGCGTTTATTTTTGTCAGATTCCATTGGTTCGCCTGATAGTATGTATCATTTGGCTCTGCAAGATTTGTAGCCTGAATTGGCTGGTGTACGTATAATACTTCATCCATTGTGGACAATTCTGCAATAATGGAGTCGATTGGGACAAACTGATTGAATTTAATAAACAGCAACTGTGACATATCTTTTACTTTTATCCCATTTCCTGCTGCTTTATTTTGAGTTTCAAATTCACCCCAAACAGCAGATGGGATCGCCTTATTGAACTTAATTTTACCATATTTGTCTTCCAGTCGCTTGAAGTATTTTATTAAATTAGGATAAAGAAGTGAGCTGTTCGACATAAACGCCTCTTTTTCCCCTTTAGCAGCTGAAAAAATAGGATATTTGAAATGAACTGTAATTTGAGTTGATTTTTTTACACCATTTTCAAAAATAACTGGAGCTTCAGAATATACTTTCGATTGCGCAAAAATTGAATAACTGAAAAACAATAAAAACAATAGAAAGCATAGAGAAACCTTTTGAAGTAACTGAATAGAAAGTTTTTGCATTACTTTACCTCACTTTGTTTATTTGAGAATTATCATCTTCCCAGCGAACAATTTCCACTGGTAAATGACCTGATAAATGTATATGCCGCTTGAGAGTCCTTCTCCGGAAAACTGGAGAGTATATTCACGGCTCTTTTCTCTTCATCCAGTAGTGTACTGATCTTTCCTCTTACAATAACATAAACCTCATTGGCTCGTAGTATTGTTCTTCTGATGTCCCAAGTTCTTTCTTCTGTCTGAAGTATGTACTACCACCCAATCTGTCCCCCCCCCTTAATTCCTTTCCACTAAGTCAATCCCAAATCCAGTTCTTTCCGCCATCTTTAGTTTTTGAAATGTATGGAGGAGTATCTTTGCCTGCTTCATATCAGTGTAGTGAGTCTGAAAGAAAAAACTGCTTACTTGTCCAAAGTATTCAGTGGTATTACTCATGATTCTTTCATTCCATGCATTGCCGGCATCGTTTGTAGATCACAGGTTTTTGCCAAATGTTTTGAGAAATCCTGATGAGGACTGCAAAACTGGAACTGGTAAAAATAGTTACCCTGAGGCTTTGGACTCTTCCATTTCCCCCTGTAATCCAAGTCAAGAGTATTAAATGATAATAAGAGAACAACTGTGGCATAAGGTTTTCCGGTACTGAGCATTTTATTCCTCTAGTTGATCGCAATTACAAAAACCAACACCAATAATTCCGTTCAAGAAGCTTATTTGTACTTTAGAAATGTTTCTTTATTTAGATAAATAAATCAACTTGAATTTAACTAAATTGAAAACTTATTCCCCTGATTTACAGGTCAATGGGTCTGTTCAGTTCGACTTTTATGTGAAAAATATTTTTTCTTATATATATATATATGGTGACGATAAGCGTTTTCGGAAAAATTTTCCAAAAAAAAAAAAAAAAAAAAAAAAAAATCTACCCGTGGGTCAGATTTTTGCTTTATAATAGTAAAATCTCAAAGAGTAATAGCTCCCCAAATGGACATCTCTAACGTATAATACTAATGTGTATTGGATACTATTGGTCTTTTGCAGAAACTTGTTTAAACTATTTTGTTGAAGTAAATTTATTCTATGCCTTTGCAGGCAAGATAGTCAGTTTAGAAAACACTTTCGTTTGAAAGGTTTGAGAATAGAAATAGAGATAGATTATCTAATAATAATGCGGATTAATTTTAATTTTTCTAGAGGTATCTTTTAAAATTCTTGATGCTAAAAATAATTATACTAATTGCTCCTGTCAAGAAATATTTTAAATTTTAATAATACTAATTTATATTTTCCATTTCTGAACACGTTAATAATATAAAGACATTGGGAGAATTCAGGATGAGAAAATCTGAGGGTGCTTATAAAAAAACAAAAAGCCCTTTCAAGCTATGCTGTCCAGGACTTTTAATTAACTTTTATGCTTTGGGAAGTTATCCCTGTCTTATGCCATAAGGCATGCAATGGCTGCTGTGTTTACGATGTCGCTTGGGCTGCATCCGCGGCTGAGGTCAAAAAATGGCTTTGAAAGTCCCTGGCTGATGGGGCCAATGGCTTCGGCACCACCCAGGCGCTGGGCTATCTTGTAGCCTATATTTCCTGCCTGAAGATCCGGGAATACGAGAACGTTTGCGCGTCCGGCGACCTTGCTGCCCGGGGCTTTTTTCTGTCCTATGCCGTTTACAATTGCGGCGTCAAACTGAAGCTCTCCGTCTATGTTAAGGTCGGGGCGTTTTTCCTGTGCGATCTTTGTAGCTTCACGTACCTTGTCAACCAGTTCGTGATCTGCGCTTCCCTTGGTCGAGAAAGAAAGCATTGCAACGTAAGGCTCTTCGCCTGTAAGCTTTTTGTGGTTTTCAGCTGTTGAAATTGCTATGTCTGCAAGCTGAGCCGCGTTCGGATTCGGGTTTACGGCGCAGTCGGCAAAGCTGAAAACTTTTTCCGGGAATACCATGAGGAAAAAGCTTGAAACAATTGAAATTCCCTGAGGCATTCCAACAACCATAATTGAAGCTCTCATAACGTCGGCTGTTGTAGCTGTTGAACCTGAAACAGATCCGTCGGCCAGGCCTTCTTTAACCATCATTGCGCCGAAGAAGATATCCCTTTTTATGGTGTCGCGGGCTTTCTCAATTGGAATCTCTTTTCCCCTCTGCTTGCGCATGTTGTAGAAGATGTTAGCAAAATCGCTCAGTTTTTCCGATTTTTCAGGATCAATTATCCTAATGCCCTGAAGATCTACACCCAGTCTTTTAGCATCTTCTCTAATCTTATCCTCATTTCCAAGTGTAATTACATTTGCAATCTTTTCCTTTACCAGAATTTCTGCTGCCTGCAGCACGCGGTCGTCGTGCGATTCAGGAAGAACGATAGTCTTCTTTCTCTGGGCAGCTTTCTGTCTCATCTGGTTCAATAATTCAATTTCTGCCATATTATTATCCGTAATATTTTAATAAATGTGTCTTTAAATATACAAAATTCCCCGGCAATCTTATATTAAGAGGCATTAAATCGGCAAAAAGATACGGGAAAAATGACAAAGAACGGGCAAGCATTAACAAGTTGCGGATTTTTTTTGTATTTTGAATAAAGTACTTACGTATAAATATGTCTGAAACTACATTTAACAAAATAAAAAGAGTAACACTCACAGTTCTCGGCATCGCGCTGGCCATATATCTGGCTTACCTGTTTATTGATATACTCCTCATGCTTGCAATTTCGGTGCTTTTAACCTTCATATTTCACCCGTTTGTATGCTTTCTCGAGAAGAGGGGTTTAAGCCGGGGCTGGGCAATTTTTATGCTTCTTGTTACAGGAAGCCTGCTGCTCTTCCTGGGTATATATTTTCTCATACCCGAACTTTCAGAGCAGATGACCACACTGATTGAATCTGTAAGACACGCCAATCTGAAGGGAACGCTTCACGATTGGGACAGAAACCTGACCAAATACATTCCTTTTATACGCCAGGGGACGATCTACAGCAGGATTGAAAGCTTTGCCGGCAGAATAGTTATGGATTTCTTAAACAGCATGTCCTTCTTTTTATCGAGCCTCCTTTCACTGGCAGCGGTACTTGTAATTGTGCCTTTTATGACATTCTTTATTTTAAGGGACAATAAGACAATTGTAAAAGGGATAATTAATATTGTGCCCAACCGCTATTTTGAAATGTCTTATTATGTCATCAGGCAGATCAGCATTCAGCTCGGGCGTTTTGTAAGAGGCTGGCTCTTTGACGCGTTTATGGTGGGGCTTTTAAGCGGAATAGGGCTTTCACTCCTTGGAATCAATAATGCAATTCCGATAGGTATTGTTGCCGGTGTGGGGCATCTTATCCCCTACTTCGGACCGATCATTGGGGGAATTCCGGCAATAATAATTTCAGTTGCACAGTTCGGTGATTTTTCGATGCTGCCTAAAATAATAATTATGTTCCTGGGTGTTTATGCAGTTGATAACGGACTGATTCAGCCGAACGTTTTTTCAAAAAGCGTGGATATGCACCCGATTATTATTATTGTACTGATTATTGCAGGAAGCCAGATCGGGGGAATTCTCGGGATGCTCCTGGCCGTACCCACGGCAACGGTTCTAAGAACAGCCGCAAAAGAGATTTATTACGCTTATAAGAATTATACAATTATTAGGGCCTAGCGCAGATTCGAGATTCAAGGTTAGAAGAAAGCCCCGGACTTTATTGCAAGCCGGGGCTTTTTGTTTTTACTTTTTAATTTTTAATTTTTCATTTTTTATTGATTTCAGACGTTTTCCATCAGGCGGCGGATTATGTCCACAGAAGTCACTCCGTCAGCCTCGGCGTTAAAGTTTGCGATCAGGCGGTGCCTTAAAACCGGAATGACGGCATACTTAACGTCCTCAATATTCGGGGTAAACCTTCCTTCCATAACAGCCTTTGCCTTGGCGGCAAGTATAAGATACTGTGAGGCCCTCGGGCCAGCACCCCAGTTTACCCAGTCTTTAATAAACTTCTGAGCCTCATTGTGCTTCGGGCGCGTTTTATTGACAAGCTTAACTGAATATTCAATGACGTTATCTGCCACGGGAACGCGGCGTATAAGGTCCTGAAATTTTATAAGCTCTTCAGCCGTTACAACCTTATTCAGCTCAGCCTTGTACTGGCTGGTTGTGGATTTTACAATTTCAAGCTCTTCAGCAAATGTCGGGTAATCAAGCCAGAGATTGAACATAAAGCGGTCCAGCTGTGCTTCCGGAAGCGGGTATGTGCCTTCCTGCTCAATCGGGTTCTGCGTAGCCAGGACGAAAAAGGGCTCGCTTAAAGCGTAGGTTACGCCTGCAGCTGTAACCCTGTGCTCCTGCATTGCCTCAAGCAAAGCAGCCTGCGTCTTTGGAGGCGTTCTGTTGATTTCATCTGCCAGAATAATGTTTGAAAAAACCGGTCCTTCCATAAATCTGAAAGATCTCCTTTTTGAAATCGGATCTTCCTCTATAATTTCCGTACCCGTAATATCGCTCGGCATAAGGTCGGGCGTAAACTGTATACGGTTAAATTTCAGGTGCAGGACCTCAGCCAGGGTTTTAATGAGCAGGGTTTTTGCAAGCCCCGGCACGCCAACAAGCAGGCAGTGCCCTCTTGAAAGGAGCGATATGAGAAGATTATTTATGATCTCATCCTGCCCTATAATAACCTTGCCGATTTCCCTTTTTACTTTGCCTACAGCTTCGTTCAGCTGTTCGACAAGCTGAATATCCTCAGAAGACTGAACTTCAGATTTCAAATTCTATATTCCTTTTATTTATGATACCGCAATTTCTTCAGTTACTTACCCTTTCAGAGCCTTACGTCTTAGAGTCTTACTTCCCAGTAAATTTTTTCTTTAAGCTCGTCAATCCATTTTGCCTTCATTTTCTCCTGCTTTGTATAGTCGGCAATCTGTTTGATCTCGGCATAATCCTGGTTAATATCAGGTCTATGCTGCGGGGTCTTTTTTATGACATATACAATATGATATCCGTAGATCGCGTTGCCCATTTCCATCCTCTTGGGATAGCTGATTTCGCCCTGTTTCATTTTGCCGACTACATCTGTGAGGCTTTTATCCAGCTGTCCGACGTCGAAGCTGCCCAAAAGTCCGCCGAGCTTTGAGGATTCCTTGTCTTCGCTGTATTTTCTTGCGTAATCTTCAAATTTGCCGAGACCTCTTATAACGCTGTCTCTCAAGTCGCTTAAGAATTCAATAGTCTTAAGGTCTGCCTCCTGATCGCTTTTGATCTTGATGAGAATGTGTCTTGCATGGACCGTTTCCCCTCTTTTTTCAATCAGCTGAATGATATGGAAGCCGAATGGAGATTCAACTATATCTGAAAGCTGTCCGTTTTCCAGTGCAAAGGCTGCTGATTCAAATTCCGGAACCAGTCGTCCTCTTTTTGAGAAACCGAGGTCGCCTCCCTGCTGTGCTGTTCCCGGGTCTTCGGAATACCGTTTTGCCATTGTTGCAAAGTCAGCCCCGGCTTTAATGGAATCGAGTATTGCCTGTGCTAACTTAAGCGAGGATTCCTTAACCTTATCGCTTGCCCTGGGAGTCCTGAAAATGTGTGCTATGGTGTACTTTTCAGGAATAAGACCCAGTGAATCCTTGTACTGGCTGAAGAAATCTTCAACTTCGCGCCTTGAGGACTCCACCTGCCCGAATTTTTTCTGTATCAGCATCTGCGACATTAGTCCTTTGCGTGTATTTTCCCTGAGAACCCTTTTAATCTTTTCAGTGCTCATGCCGTATGCCTGCTCAACCTTCTCCTTCGATCCGAACTGCTGCATGAACTGTTCGAGCTGGTAGTCGACGCGCCTGTTGACTTCATCGTCGTTTACGATAACCGAATCCAGCTGTGCCTGTGCATAAAGCAGCTTATCATTAATAATAGAATTCAGCACCTGTTTTTTCAGGTTCTGGTCATCAGGGTTCAGGTTACGCTGGGCTGCGAACTGGGCGGTCTGGAAGTCGAGCTCGCTTTTCATAATTATTTCATTATCCACTACGGCAACAACTTTATCCAGAACCTCCTGTGCGTAGAGGGAAGAACTAATTATTAGTATAACAAAAAGCACAAACTTTTTCATCTATTTCCTTTATTTGATTTCAACTTTATACTTTGAATATAAACCTTTAATATGCTCACTAAGCATTTTTTGTTTCCGTCTTAAAAGAAGCCTTTCCCTGACCTGGCTTTTAACCACGTCGTAGTCGGGTATTTCCCCTGTGGAATACTTTCTTTTAAGTTGTACCACCGTGAACACAGAAGGTTCCGTATTTAAGACAATACTTGTTTCACCAGGCATTAAGCCCTGCAGGCTGAGCAGGAGGCTATTGGGCTGAATCTGGTAGTCACTCTTAAGTATGCCGGTATTTTCAGAGATTAGGGAACGGTTGCCCCTGATGGCGTTTGAGGCCTTCATCCAGTCGCCTTCCATTAGGGCCGTCCTGAAGAAAACCGCCTTATCCTCGTCCTTAAATTTAATAAGATTATAGTAATACGTATCCTGGAAGAGCCTGAATTCATCCCTGTGGGAGTTATAGAACTCTTCCAGCTCCTTGTCCTTAAGTTCAATTTCGTTTTCGTCTAATATCTTATTAATGAGAAAAGCCCTGGCAAGTTCCCTTTTTGCCTTTTCGAGTGTCTTAAGGAATTCCTTATCCTCCAGGATATCCTCAGAAGAAGCTTCTTTGTAAAGAAGCTCGGTTTCAATCCAGTTTCTGACATATTCATTCTTGCGGCTGGGCTCAAGTCCCGCAGTATCCAGGTCGGCAGCCAGGTCCTTTGAAGTCAGGTATGAATTTTCCACCCGGGCAACAAAGTCCTTTCGGGGCTGTTCTTTGCCGCAGGCGCTAAGGGCGACTGCGGCTGAAAGAACAAAGGCAGATTTCAGATTAATTTGATTTAAAAGCTTTTTCAAGTTCTTCGTTGTAAACAACAGGTTTATATCTGTTCTTCAGGTTCGAAATGTACTCGGATTCAAGTCGTTTGCTTTCAAGGTCCTGGTACTGAGCAGAAACCTCGGCCTTAGCTTCTTCAAAAGTCTTCAGGCGTGCGGGCTCTTTTGAAACCAGTTTCACGATAACATATCCGGTACCCATTTTTATCGGTTTGCTGTATGTGCCGGGGGTTCCGAGTTTTTCAGCCTCTTTAGCCGTCTGGCTTGTAGAAGGGTCAACCAGCACAGGTTTGCTGTTTCCCGGTTTTTCACTCTTCTTTGCAGCCAGGCTGTCGAAGCTTACTCCATTCTGAAGGAGCTTATAATAGCTGTTAATCAGCGAATCACTTGCAGAATAAATTTCCTGGAAGCTTACCCTGTCGGGCCATTTGTATTCTGATTTGTGAAGCTCGTAGTAGTTTGCAAGTTTTGTGCTGTCGATCTGGATTTTGCTCCAAATCTCGTCATCCTGAAGCTTAAAGATATAGATGCCGTTTCTGTAATCGTCCATCAGTGAGGCAAACTGTGCATCTTTCTTGTCCAGTTCCAGTGCGGCAGCATTTAAGAGGCTGCTTTCGGCAGATTTGCTGATTGCCGTATTTAAGAGGTTCTGGTCGATCTTTTTGTTAACGTAGTCAGGATTCTGTTCAATGTCCTTAAAGAATGAGTCAACCGGAACAGTTGTTCCCCTGAAAGAATAGAGCACAGAATCTTTAATTCCGTTTCTCCATTTGCTCTCCCAGTACTGCGAGCCGACTTTTATTGTATCGTTGTTCTTGGCGATATAGTCAACTGCATTCCTGTTTACGCGGAAGCTGAAGTCATCTTTAAGTTTCTTTATAAAGTTAGCATAATCAAAATCGTAACGGGTTTTCTGGTAAAGCTTCTTAAGGTTTTCCCTCTCCTGTTCAAAAGGAGGATAAGGGTTTATATCTGTAAGCTTAATGAGATGGAAGCCGTAATCGGTTTTAATGATGTCTGAGACCTGTCCCTTCTTAAGATTGAAGGCGGCCTCGTCAAACTGCTTAACGGTCATTCTTCTTTCAAAAAAGCCCAGATCGCCGCCGTTTTCTTTGGAGCCTGGATCCTGTGAGTATTTTTTGGCCAGTTCAGCAAAGTCGGCTCCCTTTAAGAGCTGGTTTTTAATATCCTGAATCTTTGCCAGTGCGGCAGCCGTATCAACTTTTCCGCTGTCGCTTCTGAAGCTGATTAAGATGTGGCTGGCCCTGATAGAAGGGATCCTTTCGCGTTTTTCAGTTACTTTCAGTATATGGTATCCGTAACGTGTCTTTACGATCTCAGGATAAATTTTTCCTACTTCAGTTGCATAGGCTGCATCTTCAAATTCAGGGAGTACCGTGCCGGCAGTTATATAATAGATATCACCGCCGTATTTCTGGGAATATACGTCTGCAGAGTACTGTTTTACTAGTGTCTCAAAGCTTTCGCCTTTTTTGATCCTGTCGAGGAGTGATTGTGCAATTTCCTTAGCCTTGGCATCCGGAATCGTATCCGGCCTGATCATCAGATGGCTTACTCTAAGTTCATACTTTCTCTTGTCATAAAGGCTTTTAATGGCCGGGGCAGTCATCTCTTTTTCAACGAGATAAGAGCTGCCGATCCTTTCCTTATAGTCCTTTAATTCAGACTGAAGTGCAGGATCCTTATCAAAACCTCTTTGAGAAGCATCTGAGAGCTTCATTTTGAAATTCACGTACAGATCAAGAAAATTCTTGAGTTTGGAAAGCGAGTCCTTCTGGGCTGTTTCCATTGTGCTGCCGTTTTTCAAATAAACATTTTCAAATTCACCTAACGTAACCTTTTCGTTTCCATATTCTGCTAAAACGAGCTTTGAATGTTCAGGAGAACAGGAAGAAAGGTACATAGCAACCACGACAAATAAAACGGATAAGATCCGAATCCGCATCTGATTTACCTCCACTAATTATAAAATTGACCTGCTATTTTACCCAAAGCTTCCAATAAAAGCAAGGGAATTTGGGAATGCTATTTATGCAATAAGTAAGCCTTTTTACAAGGCTTACTTAGCTCTTGTTCCTGGTTTAATGTTTTCATCTACTTCCAGCAAACTTACGCCGCCCTGGCCGTTATCTACTGCCAGAATCATTCCCTGGCTTTCCAGGCCCATGAGTTTTGCGGGTTTAAGGTTAGCTACCATAAGAATCTTTTTACCGATGAGCTCCTCGGGCTTAAAACTTTTGGCAATTCCTGCCACGACCTGTCTTTTTTCAAATCCCAGGTCAACTTTAAGTTTTACAAGTTTTTCGCTCTTGGGAACGCTTTCGGCGTGGGTTATTACTGCAGTCCTTAGCTGGACCCTGAAGAAATCGTCAATCGTAATTTCCTCAAATTTTTCCACCTTTTGGGGCTGTTCAGCCTGTCCAAGCCTATTTGTCTGCTCTTCAATCGTCTTGTCTTCGATCTTTGTAAAAAGTATCTCAGCCTGGTTCAGCTGGTGGCCCTCGGGAAGGTTCTCACCGCCCGATTTTTCCCATTCAACAGGCTTTGAATTCAGCATCTTAAAGAGCTTTTCAGCTGAAAACGGTATTACGGGGTAGAACATCTCGGCAAGCGTATTTATTGCCTGGAGGCAGACGTAAAGTGTTGTCTGGCAGCGTTCACGGTCAGTTTTAACCGATTTCCACGGCTCGGAATCGTTAAAATACTTGTTCCCGGCTCTTGCCAGGTTCATTATCTCATTTACGCCGTCTTTAATTTTATACTGTTCGAAGTATCCTGCAATTTTTTTCGGATATCCTTTAAGAAGCTCCAGCATATCCCTGTCAATCTGCTGAAGAGTCCCTTTCTGAGGCACTTTTCCTTCAAAATGCTTATGAACGAAGGTAAAAGTCCTGTTTACAAAATTTCCCAGTATATCGGCCAGTTCGCTGTTGTTTCTTGCCTGGAATTCCTTCCAGTAAAAATCTGTGTCCCTGTTCTCGGGCAGATTTGCAGCCAGAGTATAACGCAGCGGGTCAGCCGGGAAAAGCTTCAAAAAGTCAATTACGTCAATTCCCCAGTTCCTGCTTTTGGAGAATTTCTTGCCTTCAAAGTTCAGGAACTCATTTGCCGGCACGTTCTGAGGAAGTATATATTTATCCTCCCTGGCGTCGTTCCAGGCCATAAGCATTGCGGGGAAGAAAATTGTATGGAAAACAATGTTGTCTTTTCCTATAAAAGCGACGTATTTGGTCTCAGGGTTCTGCCAGTACTCTTTCCACATTTCAGGCTGCCCGAGCTTTTGCGAGAGTTCCTTTGTTGCAGAAATATATCCGAGAACGGCTTCAAACCACACATAAAGAACCTTACCCTGTGCCGAATCGAGAGGTACCTGAACGCCCCAGTCCAGGTCGCGTGTTACGGCCCTGTCCTGAAGTCCGTCCTTAAACCATCCGCGGCAGTACTGGAGGACGTTTTCCTTCCAGCCGTATTTCTGATTCATTTCGGATACGTAATTTTCGAGCCTTTCCTGGTACTTGCCCAGGGGGAAATAGTAATGGGAAGTTTCCTTTAAGACCGGGGTTTCGCCCGAGATCTTGCTTTTCGGGTTCTTAAGTTCTGCGGGGTCATAAAGAGCACCGCAGTTTTCACATTCATCGCTTCTTGCCTGCTCGTTGCCGCAGTTCGGGCATGTGCCTTCAACGTAGCGGTCGGGCAGAAACATTTTTACCTTTTCATCATAAAACTGGAGAGATTTTTTCTCCTTTAAGATTCCCTGCTTAAAGTATGTAAGAAAGAATTCCTTCGATGTCTCGTGGTGTACAGGAAGGCTGGTTCTGGAATAAATATCGAAGCTCATTCCGAACTTTTCGAAGGCGTCCTTATTTATATTATGGAACCGGTCGATAACGACCTGAGGTTTAACGTTTTCCTTATCGGCTGTAATTGTAATCGGCACACCGTGCTCATCTGAGCCGCAGATATAGAGAATATCGGCTCCAATGAGCCTTTTATATCTGACATAAATGTCGGCCGGCAGGTATGCGCCGCTTAAGTGCCCCAGATGGATAGGTCCGTTGGCATATGGCAAAGCAGAAGTAACAATAATTTTTTCTTTATCCAATTTCATTCCCACTAATTTTTATACGTATCACTAAATATAAGTAAAATTTCCTGAAAAACCGGAATTCACGCACAAATTCTGATATTTAATAAGTGATATGAAAACTAATAAAAGCATGTTTGTGTAATTTTTCTCTCAAGTCTGAAAAAATAGGATTGACTCTAAAGGCTGAGGGCTATATTTTTCCGATCGTTTTACAACCGGAAGGTTAGCATAAGGAAGTTTAGCAAAGGAAGTTTATTCACCAAAACAGAAACAGGGCAAATCTTCAATTTGACCGGTTAAGAAATACTGAGGGTTCATGAAGAGAAATTACGGATGTGAATTAGCTGAGTCGGGCGCTGCGGAGACTGGTAATTCTAAGGATTTTAATAAATTAAACGGAAATGAAGTAAACGGAAGGCCTGAATCCGGTTTCCGGGAACAAGAAGAGTTTCAGATATCGGTTGACAATTCCAGGGAAGAGTTAAGAAAGTTTTTGAGGGCTGTAAATCAAAGCTCCAGCCTTATCATTATCACCGATAAAAATGGCATCATAGAATATGTAAACCCCAAGTTTACAGCTGTAACCGGATATGAGCCGGATGAAGTAAAGGGTAAGACCCCAGCCATTCTTAAATCAGGAGAGACCCCGGCCGAAGAGTATGAAAAGCTCTGGACAACTATTATGTCAGCAAAGGAATGGCACGGGGAGTTCCATAATAAAAAGAAAAACGGGGAGCTCTTCTGGGATTTGTCCTCAATTTCGCCGGTTCAGAACGATAGCGGCGAAGTAACGCATTTTATTTGCGTAAAGGAGGATATCACACAAAGAAAAGCCTCAGAAGAGGAGCTTCGCAAGGCAAGGGAAATTGCAGAAAAGTCGGAAAAGTTAAAATCCGAATTTCTGGCCCAGATTTCGCATGAGATACGCACCCCCGTTAACACCATGATGAGCTTTATAAGCCTGATCAAGGATGAGATGGAAGGAAGGCTTACCGAAGAGCTCAAGTCAGGCTTTAAGATGATAGATAACGGCGCCAAAAGACTCATCAGAACCATTGATCTGCTTCTTGACATGTCGCAGGTACAAAGCGGCAACCTGAAAATTAACCCCGAAGAAATAGATCTGGGAAAAGAAGTGCTTGAAAACCAGATCTTCTATTTTCATTCTGTTGCAAGATTGAAAGGGCTTCAGCTCATATACACAAACGATGAACAAAGCACGGTGCTCAGAGCCGATCTTTACACGGTTAACCAGATATTTGAAAACCTGATTGACAATGCGATCAAGTTTACACCGAGGGGGACTGTTGAGATTAAAGTCTACAGGGATAACAGAAAAAGGCTTTGTGTGGATATAAAAGACACGGGCGTAGGGATTTCAGAAGAGTACCTGCCCAATCTTTTTACGCCATTTTCGCAGGAAAAAACGGGTTACACAAGGCAGTTTGACGGAAACGGCCTGGGGCTGGCCTTAGTGGAACAATATGCCGGCTTAAATAATGCCGAGATCAAAGTCAAAAGCCGGAAGAATGAAGGCTCGGTTTTTACTGTGGTTTTCAGTTAGAATTAAAATGATGCCAGGAAAAATCTCCTGACATCATTTTAATATGAATTTATTTTTCCAGGCTTGAATACATCTCGTCAATAAGACTTCCGTAGCGCTCTTCTATTACTTTCCTCTTGAGCTTCAGGGTCGGCGTAACCTCACCTGACTCCAGGCTGAAAGGCCTTTCCAGAAGAACGAATTTCCTGACCCTTTCATAATTTGCAAGCTGCTTCTGGAAGCGTTCCAGGTCCTTTTCAATTATATTATAGATTTCCTTGCTGTTAGTCAGATCCTCATTTGACGTATAATCAATTCCGTGCGAATCGGCATATTCCCTTATGGCCTCAAAGTCAGGGACAATAAGAGCGCTTAGGAACATTCTTCTGTCGCCAATAAGGACGAACTGGTCTATGTACTTGCTTCCCAGGAACAGGTTTTCTATGGGTGTTGGGGCAATGTACTTTCCGGCAGAGGTCTTGAACAAATGTTTTTTCCTGTCGGTTATAACCAGGAACCCTTCTGCATCAAAGACACCAATGTCACCCGTATGCAGCCATCCGTCCTTAAGAACGGCTTCAGTTTCCTTTTTATTTTTGTAGTAGCCCTGCATAATATTCGGCCCGCGGGCAAGTATCTCGCCATCGGAGGCAATTTTCACCTCAACGCCGGGGAAAGGTTTTCCGACTGAGCCGAACTTGTAGTCGTCCACGCGGTTAACCGCAATTACAGGGGATGACTCGGTTAGTCCGTAGCCTTCGAGTATCGTAATTCCAACAGCCTCAAAGAACTCGCCCAGTTCACGCGGAAGCGCGGCTCCGCCGGAGACAAAGAACCTCAGGCGCCCTCCGGTTTTTTCCCTTATTGTGTTAAGTACGAGCTTTTCGGCCGCCTTATATTTAAGAAGAAGGCTGATTGTTACACTGTCGGCTTTTTTAGCCAAAGCGTACTGCCTCCCCATTTCAATAGCCCAGTTGAAGATCTTCTGTTTCTTTTCGGACTGGCTTTCCACGTTCTTTTTAATTTTGCTGTAAATTCTTTCAAAAAGCCTGGGAACCGTTGTAAGTATGGTAGGCTTTACTTCAATCATATTGTTTGCAACGGCTTCAATGCCCTCGGCGTAGCAGACCTGTCCGCCGGAAGAAAAGGCTGTATAGTAGCCTGCCATTCTTTCAAAAATATGGCATAAGGGAAGAAATGATAAAAATACGTCATCCTTTGTAAAAGGAATGGCCTCTGACGCCGCAAGGACATTTGAAACAATATTCCAGTTCGTAAGCATTACCCCTTTGGGAACGCCCGTAGTGCCAGAAGTATAAATTATTGTGCATATGTCATCAGGTTTGCAGACTTTTATGCTTTCCTTAAAAAAGAAGGGGTTCTGCTGCCTGAAGATAACTCCCCGTTCCTGGATTTCGCGGAATGAAAAAATATCCGAAACGCCGGAGGGAACATCCTTTTCATTTAAGACAATAATAAACTTCAGCATCTTGCAGTTGGCCCTGATCTTAAGGACCTTATTGAGCTGGAATTTATTTGAAACTATTATTCCTGCCGCCTCAGAATTGTTGAGAATAAATTCCACCGAATCGGAAGTAAGTGAAGGATACAAAGGCACGTCCACAACCCCAAGAGCAAGAATAGCCATATCTGAATAGACCCATTCAGGGCGGTTTTCGGAAATAATGGCAATTCTATCCTCACGCTTAAGGCCAAGCGTAGCCAGGCCGTTGGCAAACTTTTCGGTTTCTTCCTTAAATTCCCCGTAGCTGATCCCTTTATACTGGCCGGCTACTTTATGTTTCATTAAAGGCCTATCCGTCGTCTTTGCATACTCTTCTGTCAGCATTACAAAGAGTTCGGGAATCGTCTTAAATTTTCTTATTACAGGCATTAATTCTCCAATAACACTTTTTCATTAACACTTAAATTAAACTTTTATAAATATTTTTTTGGAATATAAGATCCAGAACAGTCCGCACAAAATTACTACATATGCCAGCGCCCAGGCAAGTGAGGCGTTAAGGCCGGGAAGCCAGGAAGCAAAAAGGACGTTGTAGAGATAAACCCTCAGATCTATCATATGGCCTGAAGCATCCATTACCTTCGGTATGTATAAAGCGCGCTCAATTATTTCGGAAAGGAAATATGCCGCAATGGCATTAGTGCCGTATACAACAAAAGGCTTTGTCCATTTTGTATATCCTTTAACATCAATAACCCAGTAGCACATTCCAAGAAACTGAAGTGCCATGCCGGCCGTAAAAACGACATATGAGCTGGTCCAGAGGTTCTTATTTATCGGGAACCACATATCCCATATAGTTCCAAGCACCAGTCCCGCGTTTCCCCAGAAGAACATCCAGACGGTCCTGGTGGAATTTTCAACGTCAGTCCTTCTTAGCCACTCCCCTGCCAGTATGCCGAATATGGCCGTTGAAATTGCGGGCAGTGTGCTTAAGAGCCCTTCCGGGTCCCAGGTTTTGGAGTAATACCAGATATGCGGCCCAATGATCGTGCGGTCTAGCCAGGCGCCGAGGTTTGTAGATGGTTCCAGGTTAGCATAGCCCACTCCGGGCACGGGAATAAGAGTCATCATAGCCCAGTAAAGGAGCAGAATCACAGCTGCAGTAATGGTAAGATTCCTGGTGTTTGTCCAAAGGTAGAGCAGGCTTGTAATCATATAAACCACCGCAATCCTCTGCAGAACGCCTGGTATTCTGACGGTTGAAAAATTAAAATCGGGGAATGCGGCCAGAAAGATACCAAGCAGGAATATTATAACAGAGCGCCTTACGATCTGAAGTACCAGCTTTTTCTTGTCATCGCCTCTTTGCTTTCTTTTGGAAAGTGAAAGTGTCGTAGCGACGCCGACAATAAAAAGGAAAAAAGGGAATATCAGGTCCGTTGGCGTAATCCCGTTCCATTTGGCGTGCTGCAGTGCAGGATAAACATGCTCCCAGGTGCCGGGAGTATTTACAAGTATCATACCTGCAATTGTAATTCCCCTGAAAACATCCAGCGAGAGCAGACGTTCCGATTTAGCATTACCCATATGTGTATGTGTCCCCTTGAAATTAAAAGGATTAAGTTAATCCCGCATTAAACAGGCAGATATAACACATAAAAAAGATAAAAGAAAGCGGAACTGAACTTTTCGGGTTTTAAGCCTTTTTCATCCTTTTCTGCCTGAAGTACTCTATGAAGCCCGGCAAAACAGAAATTAAAATGATTGCTAAAATAACAAAAGAAAAGTTATTTTTCACAAATGGCAGATTGCCAAAAAAGTAGCCTGCAAAAAGAAACAGAACAACCCACAGAAGTCCGCCGAAAACGTTATAGGAAATAAAGCGGCCGTAGGACATGCTGCCTATGCCGGCAACGAAAGGTGCAAATGTGCGGATTACCGGTATAAAGCGGGCTATAATAATAGTCTTTCCGCCGTGTTTTTCGTAGAACTGGTGTGTCCTTTCCAGGTGCTCTTTTTTAAGAAACCGTACCTTATCCTGCGAAAATATCTTTGGACCTATATAGTTTCCGATCCAGTAGTTGACAGTATCGCCTAAGATTGCGGCAAGGGCAAGAATAAGGAACAAAATGGCAATGTTAAAAGACCCGAGTGCCGCAAAGGCTCCTGCCGCAAAGAGCAGTGAATCCCCGGGCAAAAATGGTGTAACTACAAAACCTGTTTCAGCAAATATTACGATAAATAAAAGAAGATAAGTCCAGATGCCGTATTCAAGTATAATTCCGTTTAGATGTTTATCAAGATGAATGAACAGATCAATAAAATATCTTATATGCTCCAAAAAACAACTCCTGTAAAGAAAGGGGCATACCTTGGGAAGGATGCCCCTTAAATCAATTTACTACTTATTATTTTTTATTTTATTTAATAATTCTTTTGCTCTTTTTACCACATTAGCTGAGGTAAAGCCGAATTTTTCCATTACAACTTCACCGGGAGCAGACATGCCGAACCTGTCCAGGCTCACAGAGTCGCCCGACTGACCGACATATTTTTCCCATCCCATTTTAACTGCGGCTTCAACCGAGAGGCGTGCTTTTACCTCAGGCAGAAGGACTGAATTCTTGTACTCCTCTGTCTGGCGGTCGAAGAGCTCCCACGACGGGAAGCTTACGCATCTGGCTTTAATGCCCTGGCTTTCGAGCTCTTCGCTGGCGGCCAGTATGTGCTGAACTTCGCTTCCTGTTGCCATAAGAATAATGTCCGGAGTACCTTCTGTATCACGCAGCACATAGGCACCCTTAAGGAGGCCTTCAGCGCTTGGGTATTTATCCTGGTCAATTACCGGGACGTTCTGCCTGGTTAAGATAAGTGCAACCGGGCTGCCCGAATGTTCAATTGCCGCGCGCCATGCAAAACTCGTTTCGTTGGCATCAGCCGGGCGGATTACGACAACTTCAGGAATTGCCCTTAAGGCTGCCAGGTGCTCAACGGCCTGATGTGTAGGACCGTCTTCGCCAAGTCCAATGCTGTCGTGTGTAAAAATGTAAATAGGCCTTAAGCCCGAGAGTACGCCCAGGCGTATTGCAGGACGGAGGTAATCTGAGAATACGAGGAAAGTACCTCCGTAGGGAATTACTCCGCCGTAGATTGCCATGCCGTTAAGCATTCCGGCCATACCGTGCTCACGCACACCGAAGTGGAAGTTGCGTCCTTCGCGGTGTTCGGGAGAAAATGCAGGATAGCCTTTTAATTCCGTGTTGTTTGAAGGAGCAAGGTCTGCAGAGCCGCCGATTAAAGTAGGAATGGAAGAGGCTATGGCGTTAAGAGCCTTTCCTGAGGCCGAGCGTGTTGCCATGCCTTTTGGTTCAACTGCAAACTTGGGAAGTTTCGCCTGCCATTTGTCCCCGAAATTGCCTGTCATTACATCACTAAAGAGCTTCCCTTCTTCGGGGTATTTTCCGCAGTACTCTTCAAACTGTTTTCCCCATTCCTCTTCGAGCTTATGACCTTTTTCCTTAAACTGTGAAAAGAACTTTGAAACTTCTTCAGGGACATAAAAAGTTTTATCTTCGGGCCATCCGAGGTTTTTCTTTGTAAGCTTTACTTCATCGGGGCCTAAGGGTGAGCCGTGGGCTGAAGCCTTGTCCTGCTTATTAGGGCTTCCAAAGCCTATATGTGTTTTGGTAACAATAAAAGAAGGCCTGTTTTTTTCTTTCTGTGCGTTTTCAATTGCACGGTCCATTGCCTTAAGGTCGTTAACGTCATCCAGGTGCTGGACATGCCAGCCGTAGGCCTCATAGCGTTTACCTACGTCCTCGGTAAAGGCAAGGTTTGTACTGCCGTCTATGCTGATATTATTGTCGTCATAGAAAACGATAAGTTTTCCAAGTCCCTGGTGTCCGGCAAATGAGGATGCCTCGTGAGAAATACCTTCCATCATATCGCCGTCGCTTGCGATTACATAGATGTAGTGGTCGAGCACCGGGGGAAGGTCTTTTTTATTAAAAGTTGCAGCAAGGAATTCCTGTGCAACAGCCATACCTATGGAGTTAGTGATCCCCTGTCCAAGAGGTCCCGTTGTAGTTTCAACGCCTGGGGTCAGGATTGCCTCGGGGTGGCCCGGGGTTTTGCTGTCCCACTGCCTGAAACTTTTAAGATCTTCCATTGAAATGTCATAGCCTGTCAGGTAAAGCATACTATAGAGCAGCATGCTGCCGTGTCCTGCCGAAAGAACGAATTTATCCCTGTTGAACCACTTCGGGTTATCGGGGTTATAGCGCATATATTTTGTAAATAATCTATAAGCAATAGGAGCGCAGCCCATAGGCATACCAGGGTGGCCCGAATTTGCTTTCTGTACAGCATCCACTGCAAGAAATCTTATTGTGTTAATGCAAAGCTCATCGAGCTCATGTGCCTTGTCGGACATAAAAGCCTCTCAAATTCTTTAAAATTGGTTATAAATATAAGAATATTTATTCAATATTATTTCAATTATGAAATTATCATTCTTTTAATGTATAAAAATTATCATTAAAATATGAAGGGAAAAGAAGGTTCAAGGTTTGAGGTCCGCCTTCGGCGGTTTAAATATTAATATTCGCTGATAATTTTGCCGTTTACAACCGGGGTAACGCAGATAAGGGGCTGTTCCGGGAGTTTGAAGCTCTGGAATATCTCTTCAAAGAGCTCGTACTGCATTCCCTGCTGCTCCAGGCGGGCAAACTTGTTATATTTCATGAATTCCCCTTTTCTGTTCTGCGGGGCGTCAAAATGATAGGCGTGTTCAAAATCCTCCCTGGCCTTCCTTTTCAGAAATTCAATTTTATTATTGTCACCGCCTTCCATTTCATAGCCCTTGGCCCTGAAGGCCACAACAAGCCCGTCGTTAATGATAAGGTAGATATTCAGTATGATTTCTAACACTTTTATTGCCCTCTTTTGGTTGTTAAACCGGGGCCGGAAGAATTTCGTTCTCTTCCGGCCTCAATTGTTAAATGATTATTTCTTTGGCCCGATCATTTCTTCAGGTTTTACAACTTCATCAAACTTCTCCCCGGTAAGGAGTCCAAGTTCAATGGCTGCCTCGCGGAGGGTTTTGTTTTCCTTGTGTGCCTTCTTTGCAACCTTTGCGGCGTTGTCGTATCCGATATGCGGGTTAAGTGCTGTAACAAGCATAAGGGAGTTTTGAAGGTGTTTTTTAATGTTGCCCGTATTGGCCTGTATTCCAACTACGCAGTTATCGGTAAAGCTTTCGCAGGCATCTGAAATAAGCTTTATTGACTGCAGGAGGTTGAATATGATAACCGGCTTAAAGACGTTCAGTTCAAAGTTACCCATTGAGCCGCTGAAGTTTATGGTAACGTCGTTGCCGAAAACCTGGGCGCAGACCATAGTCATTGCTTCAGACTGTGTGGGGTTAACCTTGCCCGGCATAATTGAACTGCCCGGTTCGTTTTCAGGAAGAGAGAGTTCGCCTATTCCGCTTCTTGGACCGCTGCCGAGCCAGCGTACGTCGTTTGCAATTTTCATCAGTGAGGCTGCAAGTGTTTTCAGAACGCCGCTCATTTCTACCAAAGCGTCGTGAGCTGCAAGAGCTTCAAACTTGTTTCTTGCTGAAACAAAAGGCTTGCCTGTAAGCTCTGCAATGTTTCCGGCAGCTTTAACTGCAAATTCAGGGTGTGTATTTAAGCCTGTACCAACGGCAGTGCCTCCCAATGCAAGCTCATAGAGCCTGGGAAGCGCGCAGTTAATTCTTTCAAGGCCGTTTGTAAGCTGCTGAACATAGCCTGAGAATTCCTGTTCGAGCGTAAGAGGGGTTGCATCCATCAGGTGCGTGCGGCCGATCTTAATAATGCCATTGAATTCATGTGACTTTTTATCGAGCGCGTCGCGCAGCTTTGTAACCATCGGGATGAGTCTTCTGTGGATTTCCTCAACAGCCGCAATATGCATTGCCGTAGGGAAAGTATCGTTTGATGACTGTGCCTTATTGACGTCGTCGTTGGGATGGATAGGTTTCTTGCTTCCCATCTGTCCGCCCGAGATTTCAATGGCGCGGTTGGAGATAACTTCGTTTGCGTTCATGTTTGTCTGTGTGCCGCTTCCGGTCTGCCAGACCACGAGCGGGAAATGTTCATCAAGTTTCCCCTCAATAACCTCGTTTGCAGCCTGAATGATAAGGTCGGCTTTTTCAGCAGGAAGAATTCCCAATTCTTTGTTTGAGAGTGCAGCTGCTTTTTTTAATATGCCAAGGGCCCTGATAAGAGGCCTCGGGAAGCGTTCTCCGCCTATTTTGAAGTTTTGTAAAGAGCGGGCTGTCTGTGCCCCGTAGTATTTATCAGAAGGTACCTTTATTTCTCCCATACTATCTGATTCAGTTCTATATTCCATGCATCCTCCATCACGGTTTTTTATATAAATTATAATTCTCTTTAAGATGAATTATTCTCAGTTTAAAAATTTCGAACAGCAAAATAAAGGAATGACTGCAGATTGTCAAATTCCTGTAAAGGGAGGACCTAAGTCATCCCTTTCAGCCCGAAATATTGGGGTCATAAATTATTTCGACGGCATTTCCGTCGGGATCAGCAAACAGCAGTGAATAGCTGTCGTCTGTGTGAAGTTTCGGTTCTTCGAGAATTTCGGTACCGATTTCCCTGAGTTTATGCAGGGCTTTATCCACTTCATCTTTTGAAGCAACTCTCATTCCGAAATGCGGGGGATGCGGGGCGCCTTTTCTTATAAATGCAATATCGTCCTTGTTCTTGCGTACAAGGCCCCATTGTTCAAAAATAAAAATGATGTCGAAGCCGAAATTAACATTATAGAAATTTGCAGCTCTTTCGACATCGTCAACCAGTAATGCAGTATGACCGGTTCTTTTAATGCTTATACCCATATTGCCACCCTTGTTAAAGTTTTTAACGGCTTCAAAGTCCCTGGGGTATGAGGCAGCAGTTTTAAGAAAAGGAATATTCCCCGGGTCCCCGTCTTTAATTAAATATAATACAAGCGGGAGGGAAATAGCAAGAGAGGTCTGAGGTCCGGAGGAAAGGAAGCGTTCGGTTGTTTGTGGGCGAGCGGCGGCCCGCCCTGGACAGTTGCACCCTAGTTATCCACAAAATAATCGTAGACGATCTTTGAGACGCTGGAGAGCGTTTCGGTGGCCTGGTTCATATTTTTCAGGTTTTTGGAGAGGAGAACCAGGACGTACTTACGCCCGTCGGGCAGAATGACGAATCCGGAATCGTGCTTAATGCCGTCAACCGAGCCGGTCTTATGGGCAGCTTTTACTCCCTTGGGAAGTTTTGCCGGGATCACCTCCCGGAACTTCTGGCAAAGGAGTATATCTGTCATTTCCCTGCAGGCTTCTTTTGAAACAACAGAGCCTTTGGCAATCTGCTCAAAGATTATCATAAGGTCCCTTGCCGTTGTAGTATTGTTTAAGCCCTTATCGAAAGCCTTCATATCTTCAACTCCGCGCAGGACCTTGATATTTTTTGCACCCAGCGATAGCATTGTGTTCTGTGCGTTTTCAGCTTTTACAAGTCCGATAAGAATATTTGTAGCAAGATTGCTGCTTACGGTAATCATGTCAAAAACGAGCTGACGGATAGTCCTCTTTTTGTTTATATACTCATAGAGGTCCTCTCCCCCGTCGCGGTCTATAGCCATGCTGAAAGTAGAGCCGTCGACGATGCTTTTGAATTCGTTTTTTACAATAATGGAATCATCCAGGCTGAAACTTCCCAGGGCTGCCTGGCGGAATACCTCTATCATCACGGGGGTCTTCATTGTGCTTGCGGCGTGAAAAACCTCATCGGCATTGATAAGAATTTCAGCCTCAGGATTCCGGAGATCCTTAAAGGCCAGCGCAAAATCTCCCTTTAGCGCGGAGAACTCTGCCTGGATTCTGTTTTTTAGTTCTTCTGATTTCAAGTCTTTCACCTGTGCGTTTTGTGTTACAGTTGTTAAAAGGAGCAGTATAGACAGACAAAAAATTTTAGAGCGCAGCTTCATAACCACTCCGTTTTGTTATAAACCGAAGAGCCTTTTAATTTCGTCGTTTCCGATGGATCTTTTCTTTTCCTCTTCCTCATCTATGTTCTCCTGGGTCAGCTCGCGTGCAAAGTCTTCGCTTAATATTACTTCACAGCGGCATACCCTTGCAAACTCGGCCAGGTTGCTGTCTGAAGAAATGAGTGTAATGAGTCTGGGATTTTTTTCCATTTCGATCTGCTGCTTGATCAGTTCATCGGCGGTGCGCTTTTCAGAGTAATGTATCCTGAGTTTGGAGGTATTGATTGCCAGGTCCATGAAGCCGTCGAAGTTCAGCGTTACCCTGACTTTTTTCCCGAGGAAATGCTTATCTACCATAAAGGCCAGTTTTTCTCTTGAGCCCTGCCCGCTTTTATTCTGAAGATTGCGTAGAAATTTTATTTTCCCGATGAGGTTATTGGCATCTATAATGTAATGCTTCATTGCCATAGATCCCGTTTACCTTCCGCTGAACTGGCCTCTTGAGCGCTCGACTTTAATATCCTGAAGCTGAGGCGCCTTGACCCTGATCTCAAAGCGGTAGCCCCTGTATACCCCGAGGGGGTTCCAGCTGAGGTTCATCTCCCAGCAGTGCAGATCCTTGTAGATCCTGACCTGCGGAGCCGCAAAAGCCTTCTGCTTGAAATCGTAGCTGCCCGTAAAAGCAAGCTTGATACTTTCTGTCAGACTGAAGTTAAAGCTGGCGTTCATGTTAGAATAGGTGCTTACATGCCTCGGGTCCCTTTTATCCATGTTGTAGCTGAAACTCAGAGCCAGGTCCCACGGTATATTATAGTCAGGCGGCTCATCATTGTAAATACCCATATAAGGGTTCTGGCTGCCATAAGCGCTCTGTGTAACCGAAGGCGCGGTCTGTTCTTCCTTCTTTGTTTCTTTCCCCTTCAGCCTTTCAGCAGACAGAGAGGTATTGACAGAGAACTGGAAGTTTGTAAGGCGCATAAAGCCTCCTCCTTTACGCGAGGAAAGGAACCTGGTTGAAGTTGTGCCCTTTTCGTAATCAAAGTCGTAGAAAGAGTAGGAAGATGACCCGTTAAAGCTGAAGAGATCCCCTACCTGAGTCCTGTATGAAAGAAAGAGGTCCGACAATTTGTTTGTCGGTGCGACAAAATTATAGCTCAGGTTTGCATCCAGGTTTAAGAGCTGAATCTTTTTAGCCTCGGAAGTTGTATCCGATGGATCCTTCATTGTTTTAATTTCAAAGATATTATTTACACTGAAGTTCACGTTCTGCTGCTCGCCGCCCCCGGGTCCCCCGAAGACCTCGCGTTCAAACCTGTTATATTTCACTAAGTTACCCGCCGCATCCGTATAGGTTCCGTAGTAGCCCCATGTGGGGGATGAAAAGTCGGGTGTATAGGTATAGGATATTCTGGGCGTAATGGTGTGCCTCATGGCCTGAATGCCGATCGCATTAGGCTGAATTATGCCGTAAAGCTTTGTAGAAGCCTCCACACCAAGGTCAAAGGAACGTACTGCATTTAATTCATTAACATCTCTTGTTACCACAGAATCTTTATAGACGATGCTTCCGGCAGTTGAACGTGCGCGGTCAATTACATGGTAATCTGTTCTTTCAATTTTTTTATTGTACCAGCGCTCGACATAGCTGAATCTGGGGGAAATATTAAAGTACCCGATCTTAGGAGCAATGTTTGTTGAGATACTGTGCTGGAAGCCAGCGTGTGAAGTCAAGACGCCGCTTTGCTTATTCCTTAAATTCTGGAACTGTCCCGAATAGTTGATTCCGATCTGCTCGTACCACTTCTCATCGGCAGGGTCGACTCTTCCCTTCCGCTTAAAAGGATAGGTCGGAAGCATGGTAAAGCTTGCAGAAGGGAGCACTTCCCGTATATTGCCTATCTGTGATGAATCAGAAGCGTCAATTATCTGGTCGCGGCTGTAACTTAGAGATAAGCTGTTGCCCGAACCCTCCCATGTCTTGGATAAAGTTGCAGAGGAGTGTATGTTCTGGCTTAAAAGGTCGTTATAGTTATAGCTCGTTCTGTTCAGGTAATTCTTTGAGGACATATAATTCAGATTGGCATCCAGCCTCATCGTGGGGTCAATCTGCTGGTTATGGTAAAAACCTATGCGCCAGTCTCTTTTTTCGCCGTAGTCGGGATCTCCCTTTTCGCCCGACTGCAGGCTTGTAAATCCGCCGTCCACGCTTCCGGAAAGAGAGTAGCGTTTTGCATAGCGGAAGCGGCTTGTGAGGTTATAGCCACCCCTTAAGTAGAGGTCGCTTAAGAGGTTTATATCCATATAATCGCTTATTGCCCAAAAGTATCCCAGGTGAGAAAAGTACTGCCCGTACTGAGCGCTCTGCCCGTAGGCCGGGGCAATAATGCCTGAACGTCTGCCGGTTTCATTCGGAAACACGCCGAAAGGCAGCGGAATCGGCAATGGAACGCCGCCTATATAAAGCCAGATCCATTTGGCAATAATCTGGCTTTTCATTACCACCTTCATTTCCTTTGCATAAAAGAAGAAGTGCGCGCTGTCGGCGTCGCAGGTGGTATAGGTTCCGTTTTTAATAAAGTAGGTCTCCTTGTCGATCTTCTTGACCCTGGAGCCTCCGTAGAAACCCGCATCGGCCTTACTTTTAGCCGCGGAGATTATGCCGCGCTGAGTCTTAAAGTCGTAGGTAAGCTTGCTGCCCTTATAGACTTCCCCCCCTTCCGACATTACCGGGGTGCCTTTAAGTTTTACCGTGGCCGTGTCTGAAGTGTCTGCAACACCCGAGGCCTGAATGCGGTTGAGGTTAAAATCGACTAGTATATTTGCGCTTTTAAGTTCAGTTTTTTTGTATTTCAGCTCCCCGTTTCCAAAGATTTCCATTTTTCTGTCGGGTATTCTGAAGACAAGAGAGTCCGAGCCCGCGGCATAGATTACGGCATCAATATCAGACTTTCTTTTCGTAGTATCTTTAACGGCTGTAGTATCATTTTTAGCCCTCAGGCTGTCGGCCGTTGGCCCTGCGGGCGGTCTGAATAAAGTAGTATCCTTCTGCTGTGAAAAGAGCAAACCGGTTAATAAAAGGATAAAAAGAAAAGTTACTTTATTCATAAATCAAAAAGAAAAATAGTCATCACATTTGGCTGTTAAAAATAAACCATTTAGATGCCATAGACAAGTCAAATGGCACCCAAATGGTACAATTTCCGGAAGATTAAGTTCCGTTACTTCAGGCGGCTTTATTTCTCGCTGTAGAATACGAGTGAGGAAGCGCCTTTGATTCCTGCTTCGTTTTTCAGCTTTGCAGGAACAATTTTGACCTTGGGGGCAAGAGGCTTAAGCACCCTCTGCTTGGCGTTCTCGCGGACCGAGTCAAAAAGGAGCTGGCCGAAGCCTGCAACTCCGCCGCCTATAATAACATTATGAATATCCATCAGGTTTATCGAAGAAGCAAGTGCATAGCCCAGGTATTTGCCTGTCTCGACGATTACAGATTTTGCAAACTCGTCGCCAAGCTGAGCGGCATCGTTTATAATTTTAGGTGTAAGGTTATTCAGGTTATTATCCAGCAGGTCATAAATCTTTGTAGACTTCTTTCCGTCCTTAAGCAGCTTATGGACCCTTTCTACCAGGTAGCCGTTGCCGACATAAGTCTCTATGCAGCCATATGACCCGCAATTGCACTTTGGACCGTTATAGTCGATTGTGGTGTGCCCCAGTTCGCCTGCGGCACCCTGCATTCCGTGATAGAGCTTGCGGTTAATAATTATGCCGCCGCCAACACCTGTTCCTAGTGTAACCATCATAAAATCGGTGAAATTTTTACCTGCGCCAAAGACCATTTCGCCCACTGCAGCAGCATTGGCATCGTTTTCAACAACTGTCCTCAAATTAAATGCGTCTTCAATAACCCTGCTTAAGAAAACTTTCTTCCAGCCGGGCAGGTTCGGGGGGTTTTCAACAGTCCCTTTTTCCATTGAGACCACACCGGGAGCACCAATACCTATTCCGCCTACCTCCTTTTCGTAATCTCCCAGGACTAGTTCAATTCCTTTTTTTATCTGGCTGACGACCACCTTCGGACCCTGATCGGCAAGGGTATCGACGAATCCTTTTTTAATCAGTTTTCCCTCTTTTGAAACGACACCCACCTTAATTGAAGTGCCTCCTAAATCGACGCCGATCACATACTTTTTGTTTTTTGCCATAACTAATAGAGTTTTATTGAGAAATTATGTTACCTGTATTCCTGACTGACAATTGTCAGATCGCCGGGATACGTAATGTTCCCGATTGGACTTGAGACCGTTGGCCTTGCCACCAGTTTAACGCTTACAGGGTTGCTCTGCTGGCCGCTAAGCTTTAGGACAAGGTTAACGAGTCCCTGATAATCCTGATTGTTAAAAAACTTAAAAAGATCCATTTCAATTTTAAGCGGAAATTTCACGTCCTGCCCCACGCCGGGAACGCTGATGGGAGAAGTAATATCTCCTGTAATAGTTTCCTTGTCGTCAATAAGGAGCTTCCAGGGGAATTTCGCCAGCTGAACGTCGGTCTGCGGGTTGCCGCCCTTGCCGTCATTCGGGTTTAACGCATCCACATTCAGCACAAACGATACGGGAAGCTGTTTGCTGGCAACGGCTGAGGTAATTCTCAAAAGATCCGTTGCAGAAAAGTCCTTAAGGCTCGTTTTACCGCTGACAGGGATGCCGCTTAATTGTAAACCGTTTATACTGTCGAGCTTAAACTTAAGCCGGGCAATATTCTGGAAAGTCTTAATTACACTGCAGCTGCTGACACTGAAAAACATACCGAGAGCAAGCAAATACAAAAACATTCTTCTGCGTATCATCTTCATCTCTCCTTCTTAAAAATTCATCACAATTACAAAACCTGTTACAGTGACTTAAAAATAAGGCAATATCACTTCCGGAATGTAGAATAAATTTTCCGCGTACAAAAAATCGAAGAACGAATTTAACTTAAAACTTACAACTAAAAACTTAAAACTAATGAGCCTTGCGGCATTACTTAATCTGTGAATTTTCAATTTCCTTTATTATAGCTTCAGCTACCTTCAAGGCCCTCAGGCCGTCCAGGCCGCTTACAACGGGCTTTGTATTATTAAGCACCGAATCTATAAAGAGTTTAAGCTCATACTGAAGGGCGTTAACTTCCTTTACCTCGGGCTGCTCATAGACCACCTGCTTTTTCTTATCGCCTATGCCCATTTCGCCGAAGGAAATAAAGTTATTTTCAATGGTTTCATCTTTTGAGACAAGCCTGTAGACTTCAGAGACCCCCGTATTAAAGTCCAGAGAAATATAGCTGTCGCGCTGGAACATTCTCATTTTTCTCATTTTCTTCTGGGATATTCTGCTGGCAGTTACGTTGGCCACGGC
This sequence comes from Ignavibacteria bacterium, assembly GCA_025612375.1. NCBI lineage: Bacteria > Pseudomonadati > Ignavibacteriota > Ignavibacteria > Ignavibacteria bacterium. The sequence goes on along the minus strand of JAAXKN010000045.1, from coordinate 4,340 downwards.
TCCGTTTTCAAATTCCAGACGGGCATTGGCTATATCTATATTATCCGAAACTACCGCAACCCCGCTTGCATGGACATGCTTGACGTCGCTTTTTACAAGGCTGAGTATAATATCAATATCGTGAATCATGAGGTCTAAAACAACGGCGACGTCGGTTCCGCGCGGGTTAAACTGCGCCAGGCGGTCGCTTTGAATAAACTTCGGCTCCAGCTTATAATTGTCCAGAGAAAGTAAAGCCGGGTTAAATCTTTCTATATGCCCCACCTGAAGATTAAGAGATTTCTTCTCTGCAAGCTGAACCAGTTCCTCAGCCTCAGAGATCAGCTTTGTGATCGGTTTTTCGACGAAGACGTGGCGGCCAGCCTCAAGGGCTTTTTTTGCCAGCTCATAATGAGCGCTGGTTGTAGCAACAATTGAAACCGCATCTGTAGCGGCAAGGATTTCATCAAGTGAGTTAAAGACGTTTACGTTAAACTCGCTGCCGCATTCTTTGGCTTTTTCAGCATCCATATCAAAGATGCCTGCCAGTTCGCATCCGGGTATCGTTTTAGATATTTTAATATGAAGTTTACCTAGATGCCCTGTTCCTATAATTCCAAGTTTTAATTTTTCCATTTTATTTTGCTTACTGCTTTACTTGCTGATTACTTTTTGATAACCGATAATTCTGTCGTAGCCCCCCTTGTCGGGATCGGCATAATATATAAAAACGTGATATATATTGTTCGTAGTAAATGTGTTTCCTTCCAAAGTCAGCCAGTCGATGCTGTTTACCTTGCCGTCGTCCAGGTGAGCCAATACATACTGATAGTCGTAGATGCCTCTTTTAAGCAAAACGGTTTCGGTAAAAATCCCGCTTCGTTCTTCCTTCATTTCATATTCCGGAAGAACATCCCAGTTTGTAAAGGATCCGACGAGGAATATTTTCTTTGAATAGTCTTCAGGAGGCCTCAGTCTGAAGGTCACGTTCATATAGACGGCGTTTTCATCCCTATATCTTGTAAGGACGGAGCCGCCGTTAAGGTCGCGCCTGAGGTTTTCCCTGAAGAACCTGGAAGTTTCAACGCCGTCGAACTGGGCGTTAACGTTCCTGGAATTAAAGATATTATAATTCCTGAGGTCTGTTTCCCTGTACTCGTTGCCCGGGCGAAGCTCTTTGGAAGTAAAGCTGAATTTCCTGTTGCCGTCCCAGGTGTAATACCTGTTAAGAGTATTATCCTGTTTTCTTTCAACAAAGTAGGGGTAATCGATCTTGTGGTTTTCAATAATTTCCACGTTCTCGACGTTAAACGGGAAGAGTTCATCGGGCAATGTAAAGTCGGTTGTCAGGTTAAATACCCTGGCCAGATCGGTCGGGAAATAGTTTATGTCTTCCAGGAATTCGTGTTTAATATTTGATTTGGCTTCCATTATCGGATGAACGGCATAGAACTTTCCAGAAGCATAAACCTTCGACGTATCCTGTGAATCTGTAATATAGAACCGCCATTTGCCCGAGAACGGGAAATCGACGTAGCCGTATTCATCGGGAAAACTCCCCTTAAAGTGATACTTTGCCTCCTGAACGGTTACGGGCAGGGCATCGAAAGCCAGGTTGCGGGCTACGTTCTGCCCAATGTTTTCCAGGAATAGGTTTGTATAAGGCGTCCAGTTCCTATCGCAGAACTTAAAAACGATGCTGAGGCTCGGGGCCTGGTCGGCATCGACATCAAACTCAATAGTCAGTAGATCGCTGCCCCCTTCGTCGTAGAGGAGGACGGGCAGTGTAGTTTCATCTCTGTTTGTGTAGGCCTTCAGGGACAATACTCTTCTCAGCTCTTCAGCAAATGCATTTGAAACGAAGAGGATTAAGAAGGCGCATACAGAGAGAATAACGTGAAATGACCGGTTTTGCCTAGACATTAAAGATTTCTACGCATTTAATTGAATGATGCGGAATAAATATTTTAATCTGCTGCTGTTCCCTGGTAGCTTCCAGAAGCAGGCCATCCTCATACTCGCCTATGAGCTTTCCGGTTTTGAAAACTATCTCATAGAGAGGCGCCTGGCTTTTGGTATCGTAGGTCATCCCGTAGTTTTCCAACATGGTAACATTTACCATTTTCTGCAGGTATTCCTTCCAATCCAGTTTCATAGATCTCCTTAAAGCAACTTGGAAATTTGTTCTTTAAATTGTTTTAGGTCCCCACAAAGATAATACTCTTCCAAAAGTTTATCTGCAAGTGCATATTCATCGGCATAGATATAATTTGCGTAAGCAGAGGCAATGACGGCCTTCAGAAGGCGTGAGGATTCGCAGTTTTTCCCCTTTCCCTTAAAGAAAGAATCCATATAGTCCATATTTGCCTCGTTTTCCTGCAGGAACACGTTATAAAGCTGGTCGTTGACGATATTAAGAGAAGAGTCAACGAAGCTCCAGCAGACAAGAGGAGAAAAAACATCATCCTGGCCTGCAACATTTAAGGAATCAAAGTCCGGGCTTCCCGTAACGAGCACCACGTTGTTAATTTCGTCGGAGAAGAAAGAATAAGGTTCTTTTAAGCCTGAATAAATGGAATCGATCAGATAGAAGCTTCCAACTGTATTATATACGTAAAGTGTATAGTAATCCTGTCCATCAGTCTGGGTATCGTCATTGATTAAAAGTTCACTGGCACCGTCGCCATCTATGTCAAGAGTATAAGCGTATGGGTCCTGAAACTGTCTTTCGAAAACGGTTTTGTTATCCAAATCACCGGCCAGGAGTTTAGCGTCCTGGATTTTAATATTAAAATCCTCGACAGCAAAAGTGCTGTCCTGCGCAAAGGCGTATCCGCCCAAAAGCGCAACAAAAAGTAATAATAGTGTCTTCATAATTAATGTATAAAACTATCTAAAAAAGGGGATTTATACAAGAAATTTCAGAATGACGGGGAGAAATTTTGAAGCAATTGTGAGGCAGGGCCAGGCAAAAGGCAAAAGAGAAATAGCCTGACCTGCCTCACAAATTACGGGAGTATTACGTGAAAAGCTACTTTATCACCTTAATATCGCCGCCGGAGGTATAGCAATGGAGTGTTTTACCGCCTCCGTTAAGTTCGCCTCGGAGTTTAGAGCCCGTAAGTTTTCCGGTTTGTGTAACGGGTAGACTGCATTCAATTTCCCCGCCCGAGGTTGAAAGGTCGGCATTGGCAGAAAAGCTGCCGGGTACCCTGACTGTAATATCACCGCCCGAGGTCTCGAGGTCAATTCCGTAGTTGGTATCGAAGTAGTTAAGAGTTATATCTCCCCCGGTAGTAGAGGCTTCGACGCGGCCCCCTTTGCCCTCGAGTGTCATATCGCCGCCGGAGGTTGAGGCCTTGAGGTTTCCGTTAAAGTTATGGACCTGGACGTCGCCCCCGGATGTAGACATTTTCATATCTCCGCTTGTATTTTCGAGTTTTATATCTCCGCCCGAGGTGCTGAGATTCGTGTAACCCTTTGTATTAAATAAAGTTATGTCGCCACCCGAGGTTTCAAATTTAATTGAACCATTGAGGTCGTAGATTTTTATATCCCCTCCCGAGGTTCTGATATAGGCGTTATAGTTTGCGGGAAGTTTAATTTCATATTTAACGTACACAACATTCCAGCCGAACCAGAGCCAGGAGCCGCCGCTTTTTCCCTGGACTTTAACCCCTTCTCCTGTGCCTTCGATATTGAAGTGCATTTTGTCGTGGGCCCTTTTGTTACCGCTTATTTTGACGTATACCTCAGGGCGGTTCCAGGTACTGACGTAGACGTCGCCTGAAGAGGTACTAAGCTCCAGTTTCTTGCCCATGGAGGTGGGAATAGTCTTTTCCTCGATAGTCTTAAGGTCGCCGGCCTTTAAATTTGCTGCAAAGCCCAGAGTGAGGGCTGCAAGTAAGAACAGGCCGGAAGCTCTTTTTAATAAATAACTGACAGATTTCATAACGAACCCCTTTATTGTCTCTACCAGTTTAGACGCAGGCTCCATAGAAATGGTTACAGGAAATCTATTAAAAAGTAAAAATTAAAAAGCGGAAGACAAGGAGGTTCAAGGATTGAGGTTTGAAATTCTTATGCAAGTAGACCAGCTGGAACAGCGCAGTTATTAAGCACCAGAGGTGCGCTTTGTTTGTAGCCTGGGGTGAAGAAGTTCGCTGCGGCGAACGACTGAACCCGGGGGCAAGATCCCCCCACCCCAACCAAGCTCCGGCCAGGAGCGACATATAAGATTTGGGCATTGTATAAACGGATGTATTCCAAGTTAACCCGGGGTTTGGCGTCCTCCGAGGAGGACTTCGCACCCGTTATGTTAAAAGTCAAGTGCTATCGACCAACTTTCTATGGAAAGATCA
>JAAXKN010000044.1 GCA_025612375.1 Ignavibacteria bacterium | reverse complement strand
CATAGGTGACATATTTCATTATGAATATAAGGCACGTAATTCCGATTGTAAGTCCTGCGATGTGGATAAACGAAAAAGTTTTATTTCTCAGCAGGTATCTTACAGCTGTTTTGATATAGCTCTTAAACATTTATTCCCCTACTCGTATTTTAGTGAATTAACAGGGTTCCGCATTGCAGACCTCAATACCTGGAAAGCAAGTGAAAGAACAGCAACTGCCATAACAGTTCCGGTGGAAACCGCAAAAGTCCAGGGATTTACCCCGATCCTGTATGGGAAATCGGAAAGCCATTTATCCATAATAAAGAATGCCACGGGGGCAGACAAAATTGCAGATATTAAGATCAGCCTCAGAATTTCTTTTATAAACAGCGCGCACACCTGAAGGACAGATGCTCCAAGGACTTTCCTAATGCCAACTTCCCTGCTCCTGACTTCCGTGGTAAAAGAGACGAGTCCATAGAGTCCCAGGCACGAGATCAGAAGTGTAAAGACCGAGAACACTGAAAAAATATAGAGCAGGCGGAATTCAGTTTTATAGTAACTTCCTATTGACTTATCCAATTCGTCTTCAAGGAAGCTGAAGTCAAAGGCGTATGCAGGCTGGAAGGTTTTCATGACTAACTGAATGTGACGTAATGTTTCCGGGACATTATTATCCCTGATCTTAATTGAAAGCCGGCTTTTCCTTTCAGTAGAATCGATATTGAAAAACAGCGGCTCAATTATATTGCAGGCCTGCTGAAAATGAAAATCTTTTACAACACCTACAACATACTTAGCAATATTTCCCCCTTTTGCGGGAACGAGGATTTTCTTTCCGACAGGGTCTTTCCAGCCAAACGATCTGGCGGCTGTTTCGTTTACAATAACATTATCCCTTTCGTCAGAAGGGATGAATTTTCTTCCCTTAACAATTTTCATCTCATAGAGGTCAATAAAATCGTTATCAACCGAACCGTACCATAATACATGTTTTTTTTCTTCGGGTTCGCCGGGAAGACTTGTTTTACAGGCGCGTATTACAAGATTAGGGAGGCAGTTAGCGGCAGATACGCTGAGGACGCCGTAACTTTTTGAAATTTCATTTTTAAGTGCTGCAAGCTTAGCTGTATTATAATTAACTCTAAGCGTCACAGCAACGATATTTTCTTTTCTGTAGCCCGGATCCTTATCGGCCATATAATTTATCTGGTTCTTAACCGTAAATGAGCAATATATAAGTATTACAGTGAAAACAAACTGAGCAATAATCAGAATGTTCCTGAACCGTGTTTTTTTAAGTGAAATACCTTTCCCACGGAAAAAAGCCAGTGGTGAAACTGAGGAAGCCAGGGATGAAGGATAGAGTCCGGCCAGTATGCTTATTATAACCACCAGTCCCAATAATCCCGCAATCATATTCAGGTTAAGATGGATATCGCGGTCGACAAAAGCATTGAAATAAGGGAGCACGAGCAATACCAGGATTATAGTAATTCCAAGCGAGACCAGGGAAAGGATAAAAGTCTCCGTTAAAAGCTGCCTTAAGAGCTGGATGCGCTCAGCACCGATAATTTTTCTGATGCTGATCTCCCTAACGCGCTGAGAAAAGCGGGCTGAAGTGAGGTTGACATAGTTAATTGAGGCAATAACAAGGAGAATGAGTGCCATAGTCAGGTAAAGGTATATCTGATCGATAGATCTCTTCCCTGTCTTTGAATAAATATCGGATTTAAGGTGAATGTCGCATAGAGGCTGTGAAAAGTATTTCGGGTGATGAAAACTTCCAATTATCTGATGTCTTTGTAAGAATGATTGATACTTTTTATCGACTTCAGCTATGCTTGCATTTTCCTTAAGGAGGAAATAGACGCGATACATTGACATTCCCCACGCCTGGTTAGGGTTAGTAACTCCCGCCATCATAGCCATGCCGTAATTGCCTGTATTTTCAGAAATTGGAATAATCATATCGGCAGTAAAGTGGGAGTTTGCCGGCATGTCTTTATAAATGCCTCTTACGGTAAGGTCGTATTGATAACTGTACAGCAGCTTCATGCCTACGGGGTTTTCATTTCCGAAATATTTTCTTGCTGTGCTTTCAGAAAGGCAGACGGAATTAGGGTCTTTAAGGACCTCCGCCGGGTTTCCCTGAATGAAATTAAATGTAAAGATCTTAAGGAAATCAGGGTCCGCAATAAGTATATTGTCTACTTCAAAATCCTTTTCGTTTAGTGTAATCCGTCCCTTAGTGACTCTCATTCTTGCCGAGCGCTCGATTTCAGGGAATTCATCTTTCAGGGCGCGGGCCAGGGGGTTTGGCAAAATGGGGTCAATTATTTTCCTGCCGAAAAAGTCCTCCCCGTCGTCAACCACACGATATATCCTATGGAAATTCTCATTATACCTGTCGCAGCTGAACTCGTAGGCCACATACAGGAGAGCAAGCACAACGGGGACGAGAGCAATGGAAAAGCCCAGAATGTTAATAATAGAATATACTTTATACCTTTTAAGGTTCCTGAGCGTAATAATAATATAATTCCTTAACATGGCTTTATACCCTGATTTTTATGACATGAATAATTTATTCATATCTGAAATTTTCAAAGAGTATCATTTACCCTACTCGTATTTTAGTGTATTGACAGGGTTCTTCATTGCGGATTTCAAAACCTGAAAGGCCAGTGAAAGAATGGCTACTGCCATTACAATTCCGGTAGCCGCAGCAAAAGTCCAGGGGCTTTGGCCAGTTCTGTACGGGAAATCTGAAAGCCAGATATTCATTATAATGTAAGCTACAGGAGCTGATATCATTGCCGATATTAAGATCAGTTTCAGTACTTCTTTTATAAACAGTCCGCTTACCTGAAGAACGGATGCACCCAGAACCTTTCTTATTCCTACTTCCTTGCTCCTTACTTCCGTAGTAAATGAGACAAGTCCGAAGAGGCCCAGGCAAGAGATTAAAAGCGTAAAGGCAGAGAACACAGAGAATATATACAGCAGCCGGAATTCAGTTTTATAGTAGTTCTTATTTGACTTATCAGATTCTTCTTCCAGGAAACTTAAATTACGGTTCCTATACCAGGGATCGAAGGTTTTCAAAACGGACTGGACGTAGCGTAAGGTTTCCGGGATATTGCCGCTCCTGATTTTAATTGAAAGCCTACCCATATGTCTTCTTGTAAAGGCAAACTTCATTTCAGTCGAATCGCTGCACAAAGCCAGCGGTTCAATCCTGTTGTTTAGCTCCTGGAAGTGGAAATCCTTAATTACGCCAACGACATATTTACCGATTTGCCTGCCTCTTTCCGGAAATATTATTATTTTTCCAATAGGATCTTTCCAGCCAAGCGCTCTTACTGCTGTTTCATTTACTATAATCTTATCCTTTCCATCAGAAGGAATGAGCTTTCGTCCTTTAATAACTTTCATTTCATACAGGTCAATAAAATCGTTGTCGATTGCTCCGTACCGTATAACGTGATTCTTTTCAAGAAGGTTTTCGCCCGGCAAAGTTAATTTGCTGGCACTCCCGATTTGATCAGGGCGGCAGTCGGCAAATGATACGCTGAGGACTCCGGGGTTCTTTTTAATTTCATTTTTCAGGGCTGCAAGTTTGCCCGCAGTAAAGTCTCCTCCAAGCATCACGACTACGATATTTTCTTTTCTGTAGCCCGGATCCTTTTCGGTCATATAATTTATCTGGTTCTTAACAGAAATTGCGCAGTATACAAGAACGATTGTAAAAACAAACTGGACAATAATCAGTATATTTCCGGACTGCGTTTTCTTAAGCGAAATGCCTTTTCCCCGGAAAAAAGCCAACGGAGAAATTGAGAAAGCCAGGGATGCCGGATAAAGTCCGGCCAGGATGCTAATTAGAATAACAAGTCCCAGTATTCCCGTAAACATGTTCGTGGTAAGATGGATATCGCGCCCGACAAATATTTTAAAGTAAGGCAATAACAGAGCTACCAGAGAAAGTGTAATTCCAAGGGAAACCATGGAAAGAATAAAGGTCTCAGTTAAAAGCTGCCTTAGGAGCTGTTTCCTTTCCGCGCCTATAATTTTTCTGATGCTAACCTCCTTAACGCGCTGAGAAAACCTTGCCGAGGTGAGGTTGACGTAGTTAATTGAAGCGATAAGGAGGATAATTAAAGCCATCGTCAGATAAAGATATATCTGGTCGAGCGATCTCTTTCCCGGTCTGGAATAGATATCCGATTTAAGGTGTATATCACCAAGGGGCTGCGAAAAGTATTTCGATGGTTGAAGATTGCTATTTACCTCCCGATGATGTCTTTTTAATAAAGGCTGATATTTTTTCTCGACGTCATCTATGTTTGCATTTTCTTTAAGCAGAAAATAGGTTTGGTACATTGATGAACCCCATGCCTGATCCGGGTCGGTAATTCCCGACTCTACAAGCATGCCGTAGTTTCCAGTGCTTTCAGATATCGGGATTAAGATATCGGCGGTAAAGTGAGAATTTTCGGGCATGTCCTTATATATGCCTTTAACCGTAAATTCATATTTATTCGCATAAAGCAGGCTCATCCCCATAGGGTTTTGATTTCCGAAATACTTTCTTGCGGTACTTTCGGAAAGGCAGACGGAGTGAGGGTCGTTAAGGATAGTGGCGGGGTTCCCATGAAGAAAATTAAAAGTAAAGATCTTCAAAAAGTCTGGATCGGCCATAAGAATGTTTTCTTCAGAAAATCTCTTTTTGTTAATGGTAATCCACCCTCTTTCAACCGACATCCTTGCGGTCAGTTCCACTTCGGGAAATTCATTTTTCATAGCCTTAGCAAGCGGATTCGGCAGAACAGGATTTATAATTTTGCTGCCGAAGAAGTCTTCGGTGTCGTCAACAACCCTATAGATCCTATGGAAATTCTCATTATGCCTGTCGCAGCTAAACTCATAGGCCACATAGAGAAGAGAAAGCATAACAGGAACAAGCGCAATTGAAAAGCCCAGAATATTTATAAAAGAATAGAGCTTATATCTTCTAAGGTTTCTGAGTGTAATGAGTATGTAATTCCTTAACATGCTAAAGTCCCGTATTGTATTGGACAGAAATAGTTTATTCATACCTTAGATTTTCCACAGAGTTTGTTGAAGCTACCCTGAAGGCAATGATTAAAAGGGTTGTTATTACAATTACAGTTACCACAAGTGCAGCCAGAATGAATATCCAGGCGTTCAGTTCTATATGGTATGCAAAGTCTTTGAGCCATTTGTTTGCAAAGTAATAGGTCACCGAGCATCCAAGAAGGATTGCAATGGCAATAAGGATAAGGAACTCATTTACGAGGGACCTTATAATGCTGAAAGTTGAAGCCCCGAGCACTTTTCTTATACCAATTTCCTTGGTTCTTTTTTCTGCGGCAAAGAAAACGAGGCCGAAGAGTCCCATGCATGCAAAAAATATGGCAACTGCAGAGGAATAAGTGATTATGTTCCGCCAGCGGTTCTCATTTTTGTAGAGGTCCGCCAGCTTGTTATCCAGGAAAACGTAGTCGAATACCTGTCCCGGAATAATTTTCTCCCACGCCTGTTTTAGCTGAGAAACTGTTTTCTGAACATTCCGGTCAGAGGTCTTTATATATATGCATTCATTCCATGATCTGTTACCAGCCTTGAAAATTGCAACAGGAAGGATCTTTTCCTGCATCGGCATGTAATGGAAGTTTTTAACTACGCCAACGATCTGAACATCCTGAATATCTCTGGGATGATAAAACTTAAGATGCGTTCCAATAGGATTCCTGATCCCGATTTTCTTTACAAACTCCTCATTTACTATTATTGAGTTTATTGAATCTGCGGGATAAGCAGAAGAAAAATTCCTTCCCTCAATGATCTTAAAACCCATTGCCGGGATCATTCCTTCATCAATATTCAGCATGTAACTGAAAATAAAATTACTTCCGTAGTCAAAACGCAGTCGGGCTACAATGTGGCCGTTACCGCCAAGCACCATATTGCTCATTGAAGCGCTTTTTACGCCGGGAAGATTAAGCGCCTGGTTTCTGAAGACCCATAGCTGTTTGTCATCAATCATCCTGCCAAACATTTCATTTGTGCGGATAAGGACAATATTATCCTTATTGTAGCCCAGGTCGGATTTTATAAAAAAGTCATACTGGCGGTTTATAATGATCGCACCGCTAATGAGCATTATCGACAATACGAACTGAACAGTAACAAATATTTTAGCCAGTATACCCGATCCGCTCAGCTTTTGAGTTCCTTTAAGGATATTGACGGGGTTTAAGCTCGACATCAGCATTGCAGGGTAAGCACCCGAAAGGAGGCTTAAGGCTGCGGGAATGAGAATTATTCCTGCCATTACAGTTCCCCATCCGAAACTAAACGGAAGTTCCTTTCCCACTATACGATCAAATACGGGAAGTGTGAGGGCTGAAAGCAAAAGCGAGATCAATAGCGAAATAAGGATTATAAAAAATGATTCCATAATGAACTGGTAAACTACTTCGCTCCTTGAAGCCCCGGAGACTTTTCTTATTCCGATCTCCTTAAAGCGGTGGGATGACTGGGCAATTGTAAGATTGATGTAGTTTATGGACACAATTAACAGTATTACGATGCCGATTATGCTCAGGACCAGGACTGACACAGGGCTTACCGGTCTGATTGAAGAAAAAGGCCCTATTTCTGTACTGAAATGGATTTTTTCAATCGGGTAAAGCCTGAGTTCAGGTTTATAAGCCTCATTACGGATAAGAGGCTTTACCATGCTCTTAAATTCAGTTTCCAGCAGAGCTTTGTCGGTTCCATTTTTCAGCATTACGAAAAATGTAGGAAGAAATTCTCCCGGAGAAATATCTTCCCTATTAAATCTCATAGACATTTTTTCGGCATTTATAAAAGGCACAAGCACATTAAACTTAAGTACAGTATTTTCAGGAGGGTTTTCAACAATTCCTTCTATCAGGAAATCGCAGGATTTATCATCAACCCTGTAACTGCGAAGAGGTTTACCATGTGAATTTTTCCGGCTGGAATTCAGTAATAGAGTTTCTTCAGCAATTTTAGTTGAAATGAACTTACCCAGGGGATTAGTATTACCAAAATATTTTTCAGCAAATGCCCGTGTTACAAATACCGCTCTGGGGTTATGGCCAAAGGTATAAGGATTTCCAGCCAGGGTTTTGAATGAAAAAACTTTAAAGAAGCCGGGGTCAGTAAAAGTTAATTTTTCTTTTGTAAACTGCCCGTTTACTTTAATATCGAGGTCCTTATCAAGGTAGTTTACCGCCTGATCGATCTGCGGCATTGATTCCTTCATTCTCAGGGACAAGGCGACCGGGAAGTTGCCGTAGTACTCTTTATCATCAGGAGTATAGATAACAGCGCGGAAAATCCTGTCCTTATTCGTGTGGAATGAGTCGTAGCTCATTTCATTGTAAACAAAGGTCATAAGGAGAATAAAAACCGTAAGTCCCACCGTAAAGCCCGCGATGCTGATAAAGGAGAATAATTTATTTCCCCACAGGCTGCGGGAGGATATTTTCCAGAAAGTTTTCAACAGCTGAAATTTCATGTTCCCTCTTTGTTAAAGAAGATCTGTAAGCGCCTACTCGTATTTAAGTGAATGTACGGGATTGACCATGGCCGCTCTGAGGGCCTGATATATTATTGCCGCAAACCCTATTGCCAGCGTCATAATGGCAGAAAGAATAAAAACCCAGGGCGAAATTGTAATGCGGTATGCAAAATCGCGCAGCCAGCTGCTCATTGTATAATAGGCAACGGGCCAGGCAATTACGTTTGCCGTTAGAATTATTATCAGAAATTCCTTTATCATGGAAAACGCTACATTTGAAACAGAGGCACCAAGAACTTTCCGGACACCTATTTCTTTTCTTTTTGTCTGCGCTATAAGAGATATAAGGTTGAAGAGCCCGAATGATGAAATTGCAATAGCAAGCAGGCTGAAGATAACAAGGAGTTTTTCTGTACGTATCTCTTTTTTGTAAAGTTTATCGAAGGATTCATCCATAAAGTTATAGATAAAAGGGCGTGCAGGCATGATTTCTTTCCATTCCTTCTCAAGCCTGTTCATAGCTGCCTGAAGCCCGGCGCCCCGGAGCCTGACCATTATATTTGCAGAGCTCCATGGCCTGAGGTAAAATACAGTGGGAGTTACTTTATCTCTGAATGAGTAGAAATGAATATCCTCCACAACACCGATAACCTGCTGGTCCATATCCGGAATATGGAGTGCGTCTACAATTGTTCCCACGGGATTTTTCAGGTGAAGGGCATTGGCCGCAGCCCTGTTGATGATTACGGCGTGGTCCTGATCGCCCGACATTTCGCGCGCGAAATCGCGCCCTGAAATAATCTTCGACTGCCAGGTTTTCATAAGGCAGTAGTCAACTGCTATTCTTCCCATTTCAACACCCTTTTCTGAAGGGCGGTTCTTGTTGATTACCGAGGTAAAATTGTTTATGCTTTTTGTCGGGATGTTCTCGCTTGCCGAGACAGACAAAACCTGCGGGAGCTGAGTAATTTTGTTTCTGAACTTTTCGTAGTTTTCATACATCTTTATTCCATAAGGGTTGGCAATTGCAAGGAGGTGGTCCTTATTGAAGCCCAGTTTTGCGCCGGATGCATACTGAAGCTGGCCATAAATTACGCAGACTGCAATAATGAGGCCGATGGTAATAGTAAACTGAATTCCTGTAACAATGTGCCTGAACCGGATTGAATACTTTGAGCGGCTTACGAGGTCATAGCCCCCTTTTATCCTGTTGAGGGCATCGGACTTAAAGGCGATATACAAAGGATATATTACCGAAAGGCAGACAGTCAGGATTAAAAGCATAGCCATGGAAAAAACAATTTCAGGAGCAAGCAAATCTTGAGCAGTAATGTTTTTGCCTGTAAGCTGGTTGAAGCCGTTGAGCAAAAGTGCTACAGCGGCAGCGGCAATTACAAAGGAAATGGATAAATACACGAATGTTTCCAAAACGAACTGCATAACCGTTTCCTTTCTTCCGGCCCCGAGCAATTTCCGGCATGCAATCTCCTTTTCCCTTATTTTAATTACCGTAGTTAGAACGTTTGTATAGTTAAAAGACGCCATTAGCAGAATGAGCATGGCAATAACAATGAAGCTTTTCACAAGTGTAATGTCGCCATGCTCCGCATAATCCCATACAGAGCCCGAAGGATTAAGATAGATGTCATTTAAGGGTTCCAGAATAACGTTATTATCCCTGGCCCAGTCCTTACCAAAGTACTGCAGGGTTTTCTGTTTTAATTTGGCTGCAACCAGATCCCCTGAAGCATTATCCCTCAGGAGGAAATAGAAAAAGGAGCTGCCAATAAAAGGGTTTGTCATGGTCTGCGGCTCTGTAGTATTGAGCGTAGATATGGAAGCCAGAATAGAAGGTTTAATGTGTGAATTCCGGGGAATATCCTTCAGTATGCCTGTAACCCTGAAATCGTATTTGTTTTCAAGCCTCAGAGTTTTGCCTATGGGGTCGGCGGATCCGAAATATTTAGAGGCCATCTCCCGTGTTAAGAGGACAGAAAACGGGGCGTCCAGCGCGGTTTTCATGTCGCCCTTAATCAGGGGAAAATCAAAAACGCTCAGGATTTCCTTATCCGCATAATAGACGTCATCTACAAACATTTTCTGCCCGGCATTCAAAACCTGCTCCGGCATTCTATTTATCCGGAAGCCGCTTTCAATTTCCGGGATTTCATCTTTAAGCAGATGGAAGTTTTTGGCGGCCATAAGAACGGTTTTATCACCAGTAGATTTCGACTGCTCGATATAGCGGCAGATCCTGTCTTTTTTCTGGTTGAACTGGTCGTATTTCAGCTCGTCGAAGACGAAGAGCATAATAAACAAACAGCTGCATATAGCCAGAGTAAGTCCGGCGATATTAATAAAGGCAGAAGTTTTCCGTTTTAGAATATTGCGGAAGAATATTTTCAAATAGTTAGCAATCATTATATTCCCGAAAATTTTGAACCCGCCGCTTTTGAGAGTTCAGGTGAAGAAAAAAGTCATTATACGTGGAATTTCTCTTTATAGTTTTCCGTTACAACGTGACCGTCGAAAAGGTGGATTATCCTTTGCGCGTACTCCGAATCGTGAGGCGAGTGGGTTACCATAGCAATTGTGGTACCTTCCTCATTAAGCTTTGTTAAAATATTCATTACCTCTTCCCCGTTTGCAGAATCTAGGTTACCTGTAGGTTCATCGGCCAGAATGAGTTTAGGTTTTGCAACTACGGCTCTTGAGACTGCGACTCTCTGCTGCTGGCCTCCCGAGAGCTGCTGCGGGAAGTGGTCTTTTCTGTGCATCATGCGGGTTCTTTCAAGCACTTCATTTACCATTTCTTTTCTTTTGGAAGAAGAGATCCCCATATAAAGAAGCGGGAGCTCTACGTTTTCATATACTGTCAGCTCGTCAATGAGGTTAAAGCTCTGGAATACGAAGCCTATATTGGCTTTCCTGAGGCGCGCCCTCTGGCGTTCAGAATACTTTGAGACCTCCTGCCCCATAAAGTTATAGTGCCCGTCAGTCGGGTTATCCAGAAGTCCCAGTATGTTAAGGAGAGTTGATTTGCCGCAGCCCGAAGGGCCCATAATGGCTACAAATTCCTTTTCCCTGATTTCGATATTAACGCTGTTCAGGGCAGTAGTTTCCACCTCTTCGGTGGTAAAGATTTTCTTCAGGTTATTGGTTTTGATCATGGCTGTTTATCCTCTAATTAGTTGAATTCAAAGGTATTAGTTTTTTATAATTAGTTTTTCCACGTCGCCGAAATTTTCATAAGATGAGGTAATTACCCTGTCGCCCGGTTTAAGTCCGTTTATGACCTCATAGTATTCGGGATTTTGTCTTCCGAGGCTGACATTTTTCCTGACGGCTGATTTTCCGCCACGGGAGAGTGCATAGACCCACTGGCCGCCTGATTTCTGATAGAATCCCCCGCGCGGCAGAAGGAGTGCCCTGGTTCTTTCACTCAGCTTGAGTTTAATCTGAAGCGTCTGTCCGCGCCTTAACCCCGGGGGAATGATTCCCGAAAAATCGAGGTGCACCTGGAATTTTCCGTCCTTTACCCCGGGGAACACCTTAATTACCGAAAGTTTATAGTTCTTTCCGTCAATTTCAGTGGAAGCCTCAAGTCCGGTAGTTACCCTTGCAATATAATATTCATCGATGTCAGCCGAAACCTTAAAGCCGTCCAGGGCGTCTATCTGTCCCAGCTGGTTGCCGGGGGATTTTGACTGGCCTATTTCAGCATCCAGGAACGTAAGCTGTCCGCCAATAGGTGCACGAAGCGTAAGCTTATCAATATTTTCCCTAATAAGTTCAAGGTTCATCTGAAGGCGGCGTATGGACTCATCTATCTGGGATATCTGAGTGCGTCTTAGGACCGAATCCTGCTGAAAGTTCTGGTAGGCAAGCTTCTGCTCGGCAAGGTCGCGCAGGTAGCTTTCCCTTACATTTTCAAACTCCTGCTCCGAGGTAAGTTTTTTATCCCACATTATTTTTTCACGTTTATATTTCTGACGTGAAATATTAAGATTAAAGTTTGCCGAAACAAGAGCCGCCTGGAGCTGAGTGCTGTTCTGCTCGATTCTAAGGCGGGTATTCCGGGCTTCATTTATCTGCTGGAAAGTGCCTGTTTCCTGCTGAAGCGTGCTAAGCTGGAGGTTTGAATTGGAAAGTTTAAGAATCTTGTCGCCCGGATGGAGATAAGCCCCTTCCTCAACAAATATTTTTTCCACAGAGCCTCCGAGAATTGCATCGAGGTAGAACGTGGTTCTTGGGAGTGTGGTGCCGGTAATGGGGATAAACTCCTCAAATTCATGTTCAGCGACGGTGGAAATTGTAATTTTATCCTTCTCAACGTTCAGTGTGGTTTCTGTATCGGACAGAATAAAAATAATAAAAGCCAGGAACAGAGCAATTCCTGAAGAGAAAGCCCAGAAGGTTTTCTTTTTATAATAAGGCTTTTTTTCGAGTTTTCTATCCATCATAAAAGTTAAATGTTTTTCATTTATGAGCCAATTACCGTGCCGGAATATTATTTGCAGGATATTAAGGTATAATTCAGGAAAAAGCTGATTTTTCAAGTTTTTGAGTTAATCATTTAGACATTAATGTACGTTTTTGTTAGATTGCTGTACGAAAACGGACACCAGGAAGACCATGGAAAAGAAAAACTCCAGAGTACTGATTGTTGACGACGACGAGGACGTACTCCTTGCCGCACGGATGCTCTTAAAGCCTTACGCCTCTTATATTAGTACAGAAAAGAACCCTGCGCTATTGCCAAACTATCTCAGAGACGACTCATACGACGTAATTTTCCTTGATATGAATTTCTCGAAGGATACCACCGGGGGGCAGGAAGGGTTTTACTGGCTTAAGGAAATCATGAAAGCAGAGCCTTCGGCAGTGGTGATACTCATTACCGCCTACGGGGATGTTGAAAAGGCTGTAAGGGCGATAAAAGAAGGGGCGACAGATTTTATTCTGAAGCCGTGGCAGAATGAAAAGTTTCTGGCTACTTATCTATCCGCTATGAAGCTCCGGCAGTCGAGGCTTGAGCTTGAGAAGCTAAAAGAGCAGCAGGTGCAGCTCAGGCGCGACTCAAACAAACCATTAAATGATCTTGTAGGTATCTCCCCTGCAATGGAAAAGGTATTTTCAGCAATACTTAAGGTTGCAAAGACTGAGGCTGACGTGCTGATACTCGGTGAAAATGGCACGGGAAAGGAGCTTGTAGCCCGGGCGATACACAACAATTCATTAAGGAGCCAGGAGGCATTTGTGAGTGTTGACCTGGGTTCCATTGCACCAACGCTTTTTGAAAGCGAACTCTTCGGACACGTAAAAGGAGCCTTTACAAATGCTTTTGAGGATAAGCCGGGGCGATTTGAAATTGCCTCGGGGGGTACACTGTTTCTGGATGAGATCGGGAACATTCCGCCCGAGCTTCAGGCAAAGCTTTTAACGGTGCTTCAAAGCCGCCAGGTGGCAAAGGTAGGCTCCGGGAAATACAAGCCCGTGGACATAAGGCTCATTTGTGCTACAAACATGCCGGTCTATGAAATGGCTGAGGAGAAGAAGTTCAGGCAGGATCTTTTATACCGCATAAACACGGTTGAGATTCACGTTCCCCCACTAAGGGAAAGGAAGGAGGATATTCCCCTTCTTTCCGAGTATTTCCTTTCAATCTATGGCAGGAAGTATCACAAGCCAGAGCTGTGTTTTGACAAAACGGTCTTCAGGATGTTTGACAACTACATCTGGCCCGGAAACGTACGGGAGCTTCAGCATGCAGTTGAAAGAGCCGCAATTATGTGCGAATCGGAAATAATTGTCCCATCGGACTTCTTTTTTAATTCAAAGGAGACGCAGTCAGATGAGGCGGCTGAAAGCGCAACGCTGGATGAAATGGAGAAGATGACAATTAAGAAGATACTTATAAAGCACAACGGGAATATATCTCTTGCGGCAAAGGAGCTTGGACTGACCAGGACATCTCTTTACAGAAGAATTGACAAGTACGGGTTGTAAGATGAAAAAGCATAAATATTCAGCTTTCATAAAGGACTTCAGGATTAATCTGACTTTAAGGATTGTTTTACTTACACTTACGCTTTTCATTTTTGCCGAAGCTCTTCCTGTAAGCGTTCCAGTTACTCTGGGGGCTGTACTGGGTGTTATTTATCAGGTGCTTTCGATTTTCCGGTATATGGATCAGACAAACGTAAGATTAAGCCGTTTTCTCATGTCGGTTAAGTACGCCGACTTTACGAGTTCAATTCCTCAAAGCGGCATGAAGGGAAGCTTCAGGGATCTTGAAGAAGCCTTTAATGAAGTGCTTGGAGAATTCAGAAAGATAAGAAATGAAAAGGAAGAACATGCCAGATTCCTTCAGACGATAATTCAGCACATAGGTCTTGGGCTCATATCATACCAGAAGGACGGAAAAGTAGAGCTGATAAATAGCGCAGCCAAGAAGCTGCTCAGGGTAAACAGTCTTATCAACATAAACTCGCTTCAAAATGGCAGCCATGCCGTACTGGAAAAGCTGCAGACAATAAGGACGGGTGAAAAGGTACTGGTGAAATTTGCTGATAACAATGAGCTCATCCAGCTTCTTCTGCACGCCACTGAGTTCAAAAGGCAGGACAGGATGTACAAGCTCGTTTCCATACAGAACATACAAAGAGAGCTTGAAGAGCAGGAAATGGAAGCCTGGCAGAAGCTGATAAGCGTGCTTACGCATGAAATCATGAATTCAATCACACCGATCTCCTCCCTATCTCAAACCATAGAGGGTCTTTTGACTAGTGAAGCGCAGGACGAGGAAATAGTGGAAGACATTAAAACCGGTGTGCATACAATTCACAAAAGGAGCGAAGGGCTGATTGAATTTGTTAATAATTACAGGAAGCTGACAAGAATTCCGATGCCTGATTATTCTATTACGCGAATTGACAGGCTGTTTCTTCAGATTGAAAAGCTCCTGGAAGCAATGCTTGCCGCGGGCAATGTTATGTTCAAGTCATCCGTAGAGCCAGAAAGCCTGGAGCTGACGATAGATGAGAAGCTGATTGAGCAGGTTTTACTGAACTTAATAATAAATTCAATTGAAGCCGTAAAGGAAGCAAAGGATCCTGAAATTGAGCTCAGGGCTGTTATGGGAGAAAGCGGGCAGATACTGGTTCATGTAAAAGATAACGGGAGCGGGATTTTAGAAGACGTGCAGGACAAGATATTCATTCCGTTCTTTACGACTAAGGAAAGCGGCTCGGGCATTGGGTTAAGTTTAGCGCGGCAGATAATGCGTCAGCACAACGGGACGATAAGGGTATATTCATCGCCGGATGAGTGCACGGTCTTTACGCTGGTGTTTAATTCGTGATGGTAAATCATTTCAGCAGGATCTGGGGCTAAAGCCCAAATATTCTTTTTACCGTTCCCACGACCTGAAGGTCGTGGCTAGTCAGTCGTGGCTAGTCAGGTCGTGGCTAGTCAGTCGTGGCTAGTCAGTCGTGGCTAGTCAGTCGTGGCTAGTCATATTAAAACAAATAATTATTCTTTGCCGTGGGTGTATTTGATGATGTTGACTTTTTCTTCGGTCATGAGGGCGCCGCAGCGGGCGTCTTCAATCATCCTGCAGGCTGTCTGGATAAATTCATCAATTTTTTCGGGTGTATCCACAAATTCGAGCACGAGCGGAAGGTCTTCTGAAAGCCTGAGAATTTTAGCCGTATGTATGCGGCTTGCGGCGCCGAAGCCCGCAATTCCGCGCAGGACTGTGCAGCCAGAAAGTCCCGCTTCGCGTGCTTTCATCATCAATGCCTCATAGAGCATTACGCTGCCTGCCTTATCGGATTCTCCGCAGAAAATCCTTAGCAGTTTTGCTTCGCCGGAAAGCTTCATGTCGCTGCGCTCCCAAAAAAGTTCGACGTTCGACGTTCAACGTTCAACGTTCGACGTTCGACGGTAATTATAAAAGTTTGCCGATTGCAGCGCCAGCGAAAGTGGATGTAAGGCACGCAACGGTTGTTACTAAAACGTTTCCAAGTCCGTAAAGAATATTCCCCTCTTCAAGAAGCGCAATGGTTTCATAGCTGAAGGTGGAATATGTTGTCAGGCCTCCTAAGAAACCTATTGTAAGTAATAATCTTAGAGCCGGAGTAATAATAAATCTTTCTTCAAAGAATGTCATAAGAAAACCTATCAGAAGGCATCCTAAAACGTTAACAACGAGCGTCCCGTACGGAAAATTTGCGCCTGTAAGGCGGTATATGAAACCTGAGAGCCAGTAGCGGGTAACAGCGCCTATTCCGCCGCCCAGGAAAACAATTAAAGCGTATTTCAAAAGAAAACTCCATTAAACCAGTTATGTTTAAAATAAGAACTGGAGAGGAAAAGGTAAAGGGGAAGGGCTAAAGGTCCGACGTCCGACGGGAAGAAAGTTCAACGTTCGACGGGAAAAACGTTCGACGTTCAACGTTCGACGTTCGACGGGAAAAACGTTCGACGGGAAGAAGGGTTTGAGGGGGAGGATTTGGAAATTATTTGGAAATGTTACATTTTTAAGCTGCTTATTAATGGAGGTTTTACGAAGAGATTTATAGTTTCCTGTACTCTTTTTGCACTGCTATTTCTATACGCCGGGTGCGGGACGGTTGAGGATAAGGTTTTTCTTCAAAGAGCAGAGGTAAGCGGACCTGTATATCAGCCTCCGATTGTCATGACCGGAGCAAGACCTGATTCAACAGTGACACTTTCGGCAAAGTTTTTTGGCGGCAGTAAAAACCGCATCCATGCTAAAATGAGCACTACAAGTGAAGTATCCCCGTCTGATTTTTTTCAGAATGACGATAAGCCATTTGAGGACTGGAACTGGGATGAGGGGCCGGGCAGCAAAAGCCTTCATAATCTGAGATGGAACCTGCCCGATTTCTATGCCGGCGTGGATGCCGACCTGCCATTAGGCAAAAGCATATCTTTGCTTCTGGGGTTTTCGTATTCAACTGCCGCTTCCACAAATCTTTATGGCGGGAGCATTGGATTAACTGCCTTCAGCTTTAAGGATGGTATTGGAGCCCGTTTGGACTTTGGAGCGAGCCTGCAGCAGTACAGTTATGACGCTTATTCTCTTCTTGTAAGGCGCACGATTCCAAATAATGAGGTGGAGAGTCAGACTACTTATCTCCTGCATGACGTTGATGTGAACAGCAATATAAATTTTTATCTCAATCTGACTGTCAATTCAGAATACAAAACGTTTCCCTTAAATTTTTTCCTGAGTCTCGGTTATTTCAACCAGCAGCTTCTGGATTTTGAGCCTTCAGAGCCTTACAATAAAGCTGATGATTTGTCTGTAGATCTCTTTACACATCATATAACCACAGATGCGCGCGGTGAGGCTTCAAACAGTTACCTGAGTCTGGCGCCGGGGATTTATATTAAGCTGACGGGTATACACAGGGTGGTTCTTGGTGCCGGCATATTGCGTACGGTAAGCGGATTGCAGAACAGCACATCGAAATGGCTTGTGGTGCCGATGATGAAATTTGATTTTATGTTGTAAATATTATCCCCCGGAGAATCGGGGGCTAAAGCCCAAATTTTTTTGCCCGTTTTCCACAAGCTAAAGCTCGTGGCTATTCAGCGCCTACCTCTTTCCTAAGTAGTCTAAATTACTACAAAACAAATAGTATAAGTCCTTCATAAAATTCAGATTATATCCTATATTTTTCCTACATCGTATATGTTATGTTATAAATGCGATTCAAACAGTTGATGTCAAGTGACAAGAAAGAAAACCAATGTTTTATAACATAATAAATTTTTTAATTATTAAACGAGGGATGTCTAAATGAACGATGTAGAAAAGAAAAAACTGGGCATGTACGAATCTGTCCTGACTCTTCTGGCAGAAAACAAGGATATCACATCAACGGTAAGATCCTTTAATTCAACTATTACTAAGCTCCGCAAGGCCATGGATGAGATCAGGCGTACTGAAAAGGCTCTGTCTTCCGAGATTCTGGACAAGACGATTCTAAATGCCAGGGCAAAGGATAACCTGATTACCGCTCTTGTGCCGGTTATATCATCACTGTTCAATTACGCCAGACAGACCAACAATCTTGAACTCAGAGAAAAAACACGTTTTACACAAAGTCACCTGGTACGCATGCTGGACAGTGAACTGATCAAAAAAGCTGAAGGCACATATCTGCTGGCCGAGAAATACATGGCAATGGCTAGAATACCGGGTCTTAATAACCGAACCCTTGCTGATCTTTCTGCTCAGACAGATGCATTCAGAAACACGCTTGCCAAAAAGATCTCGAGCCTTATAGACAGCAGCACGGTTATGTTTATGAACGATCTGTTCAATAATGCCGATAGTATTATGACACAGATGGATAAGTTCGTTGAGCAGCTTACAGAGGAATATGAAGAGTTTTATGACGAGTACATTTATGCCCGCGACCTTGAAAATCAGGATCAGGTTAAGGCAATGATGGAACTTGAAGAAGAAGATGAGGAAGAATAAGTTTTCACGGTATAGTCCAAAATAACATACGATCCTCCATAGAGGCGGACCAAAGGGCAGGTCCGCCTTTATGTCTGAGGTCTTTTAGGTTCAGTAAGGTTCAAACTCCTCAATTTTTTTGGGGATAGAAAAATAAAAAGTAGCCCCCTCGTTGGGTTTTGATTCAACCCAGATCCTGCCCTGATGTCGTTCAACGATTTTTTTGCAGATAGAAAGGCCGATACCTGTGCCGGGGTATTTTTCCCTACCGTGCAGGCGCTGAAATATTACAAATATCTTATCGCTGAAGGAAGGGTCCATTCCGATACCGTTATCTTTGACATTAAACAGCCAGTCGTCTTTCCTGTTATCGGCGCATATATGGATTTCGGGAATATTTTCGCCCCGGAATTTGATTGAGTTACTGAGGAGGTTCTGGAAAAGCTGCATAATCTGGACCCCGTCGCCGGTAATAACAGGCAGTGTGTCGTGGGTTATTACGGCACCCGATTCCTCGATGCTCACCTGCAGGTTTTTAATTGCGCCTTCGAGGGCCTCTTGGCAGTCGATTGCAGAAAAAGGCCGGTCGTTGTTAGTCAGCCTGGCATATTCCAGCAGGTCATTAATAAGCATGCGCATGCGGGAGGCGCCTTCAAAGATAAAATCGATATATTGAGATCCCTTCACGTCCAGTCTTTCCCTGAAATCGCGCACGAGGAGCTGTGTAAAGCTGTAGACCATTCTTACCGGTTCCTGCAGGTCGTGTGAAGCGATATAGGCGAACTGCTCAAGGTCCCTGTTCGAACGCTTGAGGTCCTCAAGGATTCTAACGAGTTTATCCTCATTTAATTTCAGCTGTTCCTCGGCCATGATGCGCTCATGAATATCAGTTGAGCTTCCAAACCATTTTGTTACATTTCCCCTGTAGTCTTTATAAGCCATACCGATATTGAGGTGCCAGCGGTATTCACCATCCCATCTGTGGAGGCGGTAGGCTGCTTCAAAGACACTTCCCTGTTTAAGGGCTTTCACCCAGGCGTCTTCTGCCAACTGACGGTCGGCAGGATGCACGATCAGGGCCCATTTTCTGCCGAAGCATTCCTCTTCCGGAAGTCCTGTATAGTCCTTAAAGCGCTGATTAACGTAGTCGGTATTTCCCCCGGGGCCGGTTGACCAAACCATCTGCGGCAGCGAATCGGCCATCTGCCGGAATCGTTCCCTGCCCTTTGTAACTTCAATAAATGCGTTTCTTTTCTGGAGCTGAAAGTAGGCGACAACCCAAGTTATTAGGATATATGAGGTTCTGTTAAACAGTGCATTTGCGACTGTTATGCCTGCAGGGGCAAGAAAAATGGCTGTATAGGTCAGAATCATATTGATTACAGTAGCCGAATAGATATATAATCTTGGCATTGAGGGCTGGGCAAGTACAAAAAGCGGGATTATATAAAAGACCCATACGGTCCAGCCAAGTGCAGTGTTTATATCGACAAAAAACACAATAGAAAAAAGAATGATGCTGAAAGTGACGGAAGACTTTTTGCCAAAATTCATTTATTCAGTCCGTTTGTGTAAAAGAAAAGATAATTTGCAATTACCAAAAAGGCAAGCATAAAAAGCGGAATGGGATTTCAGACCTCAGAATCGCATGTATCGATCTCATGCCACTTGCCCCAGCGGCTGCCTCCGCCATTGAGTACTTTAATTTTATTATTATTACCCACGTAGTACTCGTCGTTGAAATGGTAGTGTCCGTGCAGGACGATATTGACGTGGTGCTTTTCAAAGAGCTCAATATAACGGTCAACCTTTCGTGTAGCCATAAAGCGTGCAAAGATTTTGCTGGACATTTTAACCACCTGCTCGTAGCTGTAGAGGTAGTTATGCATTGCGGCAATTTTGCATTTGCCTTTAAGGGGGTGTTCAGAAAGCAGGAGGTCGAGCGCGCGGTAGTCCTGCATATCGCACACTCCGTTAGAGCATGCGGGGTTGCGGGCAATGCCGGGGAGCTGGTTTGAATCCAGTCCTATAACTGCCGTTTTTTCATCCAGGATTTTAATGAATGGAAAGCCGCAAAGGCTGCCTTTGGAAGTAATCACCCCTTCAAAAGAAGGCAGGAAATAAGACTTAAAATGGTTCAGGTCTTTCCTATACTTTTTAAGCCGGTAGTTTACCATAAGTCCCAGGTATTTTCTTATGCCCGCGAACTTCCTATATAGGCTTTCAGGTGTTTTGAAGTGAGCGAAGAACTGCATATAGAGGTCGTGGTTACCCGGAACGACAGTAAGCTTAGAGGCGTCGTAGAAGCCGTAATGCCTGAGGATTTCAGCGATTCCCTTATACTCCTTTTCCCTGCCTGTATTTGTAATGTCGCCGGTAATAATCAGGTGCGAAGGATGATGGGAGGCAATATCGCGGATTTTCCTTTCGACGGATTTATTATGCTGTTCTGAAATTCCGTAATGGAGGTCAGAAATATGTACAATTTTCATGTTTCAAATTTTCCGGTAAATAGCTGGTATAAGTAAAAAGTAAGAAGGAAAAGTGAAAGGTTCAAGGTTCAAGGTCCGACGTTCAACGTCCGACGTCCGACGGAAAGAAAGGTCTGTAGTCTGAAAAAAAAAGGGGCAGGTATGTTGGGCCTGCCCCGGGGTGGTTAGATTGATTTATGCTGCGAAAAGGTTCTTATTATTTGGAGCTACCGCCGCCTCCGTCGCGGCCGTCGTCAAGGTTGCGGTCGCGGCGGTCCTTATAGTCATTAAACATGTACGTTATTCCGAGGGAAACGCTCCTGCTGGTTTTGGACAGATATGACCAGCGGGAATAATACCCCTCACCAAAGGATTCGCCCCTGCTTTTCTGCCATTGGAACGGATCTGAGAATGAAACATTCAGTCTCAGTTTTCTATCCATGAAGGTTTTGCTTAGATAGATGTAGAAATATTTGTCCTCGCCTGAATAAGCTATACGGGTTTTTGTTTTAGGTTTGTAATACATGTAGCAATTAAAATCGACGTCATACCACAACTTGAGCCCAAGGTTTGCATTCAAATTGTATGAATTCTCGGTCATGGATAGATCTTCCTTTATATACTGTCCGATCTGCTTTTTGGAGAGAAAGTGGAACTGAAGGTTCAGCATGGTAATAAAATCGGGCAGATGAAAAGGCATCATCGGGCTGTTATAATAAGGCAGAGTAAGGTCAACTCCGAATGTTTTGCCGCTGTTGAGGTTAATATAGCTAGAAATCATGACGCTGTCGTTTTCTGTTGCGATGGCATTTGTATAGTATCCGGTGGAATGGACATAGAACACATTAATATACTGTGAAAGGTTAACTGCATAAGAATTAACGTAATAAGGGTGGAGCTTCGGGTTTCCTGCAAAGTAAGAATTAGGTCCCGTATACTGCCTGAATGGATTTATGTAATAAATCTGGGGGTAAGTTACCCTTCTGAAAGTATTAAAGCCCAGATTAAACAAGTCGTTGAATTTGTACAATACGTTGAAATTGGGGAAAAAGTTCAGGAAATTTTCCGAGAAGTTGGTATTCATTGTAATCTGGTGTCCCTCGGTATTAAGGTTTTCAGCTCTCAGGCCGCCTTTTAAGTCGAATTTGCCGATCTTATAAGAAAGCGATGTATAGAGTGCATTAATACGTTCCTTATACCTGAACGTGTTGCTGAGTCCAAGGCTGTCTCTCCAGCCGTTAAAAATGTAAGAAAAGTTGAGCACGTCGTAGTCGTTTTCCCTGTTTCTGTATGTAAAGCCATAGCCGGCTTCCAGCCTGCCGGAGGTAAAAGGAAGAGTGTAGTCACTCTTAAATATCATTGTTTTAGCATTAACACCGGTATTACTGTTCTGCATCTCAGGCATTCCGGGCTTGTTGCTGTAGTCCAGCTTCATTTTGTTTTCCGAGGGGTTATCAATTGATGTGTACAAGAGATCAAAAGTAATTTCATGCCCCTTAGTTTCGAATTTCTTTTTATAGAAGCCGTAGATGGACAAGTAGTTGTAGTCCCCATTATTAGAGCCTTCCCTATTGTATCCGTACTGGTACTGGCCTAAATAGTTTCTGACTCCATTATCCGAAAAGTTTTTTGAAGAATTGCCGCTTAAATTATAGGTGCCGTAAAGGGTCATTGTGTTTTTTTCATTAAAGTCGTAATCAAATCCCAGTTTTGCGTAGCCGAATCCGCCTGTGCCATTACTATTTCCTGTTGTTGTCTGGTTATAGAGGGATTTACTGGCGTATCTGATACTTTGGGATTCACTACTGCCGCGATACTCATAATAGCTGCCGAAGCCCTGAGCGAAAATGTTAAGGTTATCTTTTTTATAATTAAGGTTGAGTCCCCCGCCGGTACCTTTGTCTGTTCCGGTACGAAGGCTTACAGATCCGCTATAGTTATCGAATGTATTTTTCTTTGAAACAAGGTTAAGGATGTATGTCCCGCCCTCAGCACTTTCCTTTGCGCCGGGAGCCAGAATTACCTCGGCCTGCTCGATCATTGAAGCCGGAAGCTGCGCCAGCATATCATCAGGCATGGGGTATTCGTGTCCATCCATCTGGATCTTCACATTCTGGCCGTGAACAGTAATCTTGTTTGACTGCGGGTCAACTTCCACGATGCCGGAATTCTTAAGTGCGTCTGTAACTGTGCCGGAGCTTCCGGGCAGGCGGTCTATATTCAGGACCTGGCGGTCGGCCTGGAATTCAATCATAGGCTTTAACGATTTAATTACGACCTCGGGCATAACGATAGCCGAAGACTTAAGTTTTACGAGGCCAAGGCGGGAAGACTGCTCTAAGTCTACCGAATCTATTACAACTGTCTGGTAGCCCAGCATGGACAGCCTTACGCGGACATTATTTTGAGGAATATTCTCGACCGTAAAATTACCTTTTTCATCTGAAGTTGAGCCGGCAATGGTCTTGCTGCCGTTTCTTGAAAGGACGGAGACAGTTGCCGACAAGAGGCCTTTGCCAGAGGATTCATCCGTTACAGTTCCGGTAAGTTTGAAGCTCCCGGGAGCTTTCTGGGCCAGTAGTAAAGTGCTAAATGTGAACAAAACTAAAGAGATCAGGACAGTAAATTTCATTTTGTGCTCCGAAGTTTTCTGTAACGGTAAATTGAATTAGAAAATTAAGGCAGATCGGAAAACGAGGGTTCCTTATCGGTCCAGAACATGAAAGTCCATTGTTCGGTCAGGAATACATATTTAACCATATGGTCTTTTGTGTATTCATTAATTCCCCTAATCTGATCCACGGATCTTTTTGATTCCCCATCTATTTGGAAGCGGCTAATGTTGCTGAATGTAATTGTTCTATCCGGCCTCTTCAGGGACCGGGGATTTTTTACCAGTTTCAGTGTTAACTGTTTCTCTTTGCTGTTAAAGTCCATACTGTGAATGAAAGCAGTATTGCCGCGGGATATTTTTTCTTCAAGTTTCATTTTAATCACTGCTAATTTATGGATATTATTAATTTTTTCCAGAAACCGGCATCCCGGGCTGAAATATGACTGAAACCGGGATAATTTTCCATTTCCATACATATATATATGGTGACGAGGAGTGTTTTCGGAAAATTTTCTCAAAAAAAATTATTTTTTTCAGGTGCAAAGTAATTTTTGGGGATATTGGCGTCAAGGGACAAATGAATAATGTTCCCCAATCGGGCCATTACTGTATTTTTCCTTTCGTAAGGGTCAGAACAGGTGAGGCACATTACGTTTATTAATTACGCGGACAAAATCTGCATAAACGGCGGCATCGAGGCGGTTAGTGCTGCGTCCAAGTCTTCTTTTTGCTTCCTCCTTGCTTTCTACTGCAATTACTTTTTCGTTGGATATCTGGTATCTGAGGGATATTGCCTCCTCTTCAAAGAGGTCGTCATCGATGGCAATTTTAACCTCGCCTGTTCTGAGCCGTTCCCTGAAATGCCAAAGCATTTGTGACCTTAGATTCCTGTAGCTGAAAGGGTCTCCTTTTATTTCGAGGGGTTTTGAGCCGGAGACAATTTCAGTCAATCTTATTCCCTGCGACCTGAGGATATCGTATACCCCGGCACCGAGGCCAACTGTGTCGATGCCGACGTTTTCGGGGTTAATTCTGCAGGATTTAATTTTATTCATCAGGAGCGCAGCCACTTCAGCGATATCTTTCTTTTCAAACTCTTCAATGCTAACGAGCCTGCCGTTTTCAATTGCGGCGAATTCGGTCTTATCGTCGCCGAAGCGTGCAACGTCGACGCCAAGGAAGATAGAATCAGGGAAAGGCAGTTCGAGAGAGGGTTTAACGCGGGCTTTTTCGATATGTTTATAGGGGATCAGCTGATCGGAATCGTCGCCTGCATCAAAATCGCCTTCGAGGTACATGCGGCGCAGTTTTTCCGGGAGGTTCTGGAGGAAGAGGACATACTGGGGGTTATGTTCGAGGAGAATTTTGTTATCGTAGACGCTGGAAGGGATAAACATGCTTGAAAGCTTAAGTGGTTTTCCGTCGACAATTCCTTCTGTATAATATTTAACATTAGGGAGTTTGTCTTTAATCCATCTTTTTCTAACCCAAATTCTTCCAACTCCGCCGGGGTTAGCCGTTGCCCTGATCCTGACCGGTATGTCGTCAGTTTTTCTGCCGCATGCCGAGATGACGAGGAACATCTCTTCGGTAAACTCCTCCACCTGGTCGAATCCGATATAGTGGTACTGGTGCCCCTGGTAATTAAGTTCGTCACCCGGGTTCTGGCAGTGTCCGAACCTGATGGTACCGCCACCGGGGAATGTCCAGGTCTTCCCCTGTTTATTATATTGGGCCGAAAGCTGCCTGAAGCACATGGAGCGGCCGATGAGTTCTTTTAAGCGGGGGTAAGTTCTTCTAAGTATAAGTGCTTTATAGCCATTATGGTTAACGTAGCGGAGGGCGCCGAAAAGGAGGGCTTCAGATTTACCGCCTCCTTTAGCGCCACCGAACAGTATTTCATCTGCCGATGATTCCAGCATGCGGTACTGTGTAGTCTGGGGTTTCCAGAGAATTTCGGGGTCCATTATTGAGGCACTCCCTTATCCTCCGAGTCTTCCTCTTCTTCGGGCAGGATCACAATAAAGCCGGGAACTTCAGGGTTTTCATCTATACTGCCTGTAATATAGCGGAAGAGGCCGATGGAGAATTTTTCGCTGCAGGCCTCAACCGCCTTCTTTTCCCAGAAGACTTTCTGATTAAAGGCGGCAAGAGTTCTGGCCTTTTTGAATTCAGGGCACTTTTCTGTCCATTCCTCCAGGAGTTCAGGCAGGACATTTATCCCGGCAGCAAATGACCGGAAGCTGTAGCCAAGGCTGCAATGTTCAACGAGCATCGTGCAGTATTCCGGTTTGAAGCCGGGGACTTCCTCAAGGAGCAGTTTTTTCTTTTCCTGTTTCAGTTTCCTGATCTGGCGGGTTTCCTGAGCTCTCTGTTTTTTGGCTTTTTTCCTCATTGCAGCAGCCCCTCCGGTTATTAAACATATTTGACGCATCATAGCATGATAGACGTAGTGAAGCCTGCGGCAGGCAGTAATTATAATATGCATCAATATAAAACAAAGTTAAACTTCCAAAATTAAGCTTTTTCGTGATATCAGGCCTGTATGTTGTGATATTTTTCACGTATTACGCATGGTACTTCACAAAATGTCTTGACTATAAGGGAAAAAATACGTACAAATAAGGCGAAGGAAGGTTCAAGGTCCGACGTCCAAGGTCCGACGTCCGACGGGAGGAATCAGGATACGGGAAGAATCAGGATAGAGAATATTTAGAAAGGGTAAGTGAATGGAAAGGGATTTTAATCTGGGCTATCCGGAGCAGGATACAACATCGGGCAGTAGAGGTACAGGTCAGAAAAACAAAGAAATAACTGAGCTGCATCAAAGGCTGCCTGAGCTTGGGATCCTGAGGTCGATCTGCATTACATTAGATTCGCACAGAGAGATTACAGGCGCGCACCCCGATATATCTAACGCCAGCAGGAAGCTCAACGACTATACTGCAAGGATAACACAGAAGTATATTGAAGCAAAGAACAAGCTGATACGGCACCTGGTTAAAGTTGCCGGCGCTCTTAAAAATTATGGTGTAATGGCCGAGAATTCCGAACTGGTAAGTACGGCTTCAGTCAGAGAGCAATCGTTAAAGGAGATGACTGACGAGGAACTATTCAGATACGTTTTACTGATTAAGGAGTATTCGGGCGTTTATGCCGATACACTTTCTTTTTTGGGCATTGAACCGTACAGTCTTGTAGATTTTCATGAGACGATAGATCATTTTTCTTATGCCACGGGATTAAGCGGTACGGGAGTATATGAGAATACGGACTGGAAGAAAGAGATCGACCGGAATTACGACGAGGCATTCAGTCTGATTCATAACACGCTTGATCAACTGGCAGAGCATATCAGAGAAAAACATCCCGGTTTCTACAGCGATTACCTGCGTTCAAAGGTATTTCCAGCTGCGGGGGATGCGGGATAAAGAAAAAATATGGGGGTTAGTTATGCAGGACCATTTGATCATCTTATCTTTTGTATTGCTTGTCCTGCTCGTTACTGCAATGTCGTATGCAGGACTGATGATGTTTAAGTCGAATCTCATCTTGCACAATCATCATCTTTTGTTAAGGCACAGGCATCATCATTATCAGAAAAACAACAGGGATTTCAGAAAGACCTATACCGGTAACGGTTCAGAATAAATTCTGCCGTGAGGGGGCTTATTCCTGTTAAGACATTTCAGGTGCTAATTACTGAATTCCGAAATTCTGCTTTTCAAAGGCAGATCTACGGGGGGGATTTCTTTGTCCTCTTTGGGGATTGTAAAGAAGAAGGAAGCCCCCTGTCCTGCTCTTGATTCGACCCAAATTCTGCCTGAATGTCTTTCGACTATTTTTTTACACAGAGCCAGGCCAATGCCGTTGCCGGGGTATTCACTTCTCTGGTGCAGGCGCTGGAAGATAACAAATATTCGCTCGTGGTATTCGGAGCTTATGCCGATGCCGTTATCCCTGACAGAGAAGATCCATTCGCGTTCTTTTTCCTCGCAAGTTATGTGTATCTGAGGTTTTTTGCCGCCGCTGAATTTAATTGCGTTCTCAATTAAGTTAAAGAAAAGCTGTCTTATCTGATCCTGGTAGCATTTGACAGACGGGAGGTGCGCAAATTTAACAGCGGCTCCTGAGGAGTTTACAAGGTATTTCATATCATCAAGCACCGATCTGAGCACAATATTCAGATCGGAAGACCTTGGCGGGAGGGATTTTTTGGATACTTCGGAATAGCCCAGCAGGTCCAAAAGGAGCTGGTGCATTCTTCTTGCGCCTTCGACGGCATAACCAATATACTCGTCGGCCTTATTATCGAGCTGGTTCTGGTATCTCTTTGAAAGGAGCTGCGTATAGGTAGCAACCATTCTAAGCGGCTCCTGGAGGTCGTGCGAGGCAACATAGGCAAACTGTTCAAGCTCGCGGTTTGAGTTATTGAGTTCGATAAGTGTATTCTTGAGGTTTTCCTCTATTATCTTGCGTTCTTCGATTTCATGGATTTTTTCCTGGTAAAGTCTTGCATTTTCAATAGCAAGAGCCGCCTTATCGGCAATGTTCTGCACAAATTCCAAGTCATCGTTGGTATAAGGTTTTCCGGGGTTAGTCCTGATAAGTACAACAGCCCCGATTGTACGTCCGTAGGAGCGCAAAGGAACATCAATAAGGCTATAGAATTTGAAGCGCTGATAAACTTCGATGTATTCATTCTTGAATGTTGATGTTACAGTATCCCATGTAACTTCAGGGCATAAGACTGCCCTGCCCTCAGCAATTACCTTACCGGAAACTCCCTCGCCAACTTTTTGTTTGTTTTCAACAAAGCATTTCCTTATAAAGTCCTCAGCCTGTTTATCGGGATGCCATAAAGTAACGGGATGTATATGCTTATCCTCTTCAGAAATGAGCTGGAGCATACATGCATCGCCGATCAGGCGCGCGATTTTTTCCACAGTGACCTCGAGGACAGCCTCATAGTCGAGGCTCATACGGACCAGGGCCTCAGAGATATCGGACATAATTTCGGCCTGTTCTTTTTTCCTGTTCGTCAGCTCCTCAACTTCACGTCTTGTAGTTATATCGATTGTAAGGCCGAGCACCTCAACCACTTCGCGTTTCCTGTTTAGAAGAGGCACATAGGTTATGATCTGTGCAACCATTTTACCGCCGAAGAGCATCTGGCATTCAACGGTCTGTATCTGTTTGGATTCAATGGTGCGTTTGAGTGCGGGGAGGAAAGTATCAGTAACTTCCTTCGGGAAGAGGTCTTCATCTTTGCGGCCGATAAAGTCGTGATATTTATAGCCCGAGGCTCTAATGCCTGTAAAATTCATAAAGCGGTAGCGGCGTTCCGGGTCATAGATGCCGAAAACGAACGGGAAATGGTCCACCGCCAGGCGGAAGCGCTGGTCTTTTTCCCTTATAGCTTCTTCGGCTCTTTTTCTTTCAGTTATATCGCGGTTTACGGCGGCAAAGCCGATCATTTTTCCTTTCTTATCCCTGAGTGCACGTACAACAGAATCGATTTCAATAAAAGATCCGTCTCTTCTGAGCTGTGTCACTTCTGTTTCAACAAATCCGGTTGCTTCGAGTTTACGTTTCAGCAGGGATCCCTGAGAATATGACAGGTCCATTGTAATCAGGTCCGAGAGTTTCCGGCCCAGGGCCTCCTGCTGTGACCAGCCATAGAGTTTTTCAGCGGCTTTATTCCATGATTTAACTATATAGTTTTCATCCATTGCAAGGATGGCGTCGTTGACGTTTTCGAGGAGCATTGCGTTATATTCGAGCTGTTCTTCTATGCGTTTGCGTTCAGTAATATCGAGGTTAATGCCTACCCATTTTGTAACGCTGCCCTCGGAGTCCAGCAGTCCCTTTCCGCGTGCAAGGATGGTATGGACAGCGCCGTTTTTGCCGGTTACCTTAACTTCCTGGTCCCACATAGCCCCGGTTTTAACGCTTTTAATCCAGGTTTCGAGTATGTGATGGGATTCTTCTTTCGGGATAGCTTTCATCCATCCCCTGCCCTTTGCCTCATCCATTGTAAGGCCCAGGAGGTCGAGCATCTGCTGGCTGAAGTAGTTGACATTGCCCTCTGAGTCAGCCGCCCAGACGCCGTACGGGATAGTTTCGCCTATAGCGCGGTAAAATTCTTTGGATTCGGCGGCTTCCCTCAAAGCGTATTTAAGGCGGTGGCGTTCACGGTCAAGGTCCTCTGCCTGTTCGCTTAAAATTTTCGCCTGCTGGAAGAGCTGTGCTGTAGAGAGGTTAAGTTTTTCAACTGACTTTCTGTATTTGAGGTAAAGGAAGATTGTTATCCAGAGTAAAGAGATTCCAAGAATCCTGTTAATGAGGGCCTGAGAATAATCGCCGTGCATTTGCTGTAAAATCAGTCCGGCTCCGATTAAAACTGTAGAAACAACGCCAAGTGAAACAGTAAACTTGTCAGATAATTTCCTGAAAGCATAAATAAGGGGGATATAGTAGAGCAGCCACTCAATGAGGCCCGCATTGGTATACAGGTCGAGTGCGAAAGTCATTGCATAAAACAACCCAACTATTACAAGGCGTACAATCATACTCAATAAAGTGGTTTAATTTACTGTTTCAAATAACATTAATTACCAACTGAGCGGTACCGGAATAATCAGCTTTGTTTCAGATTTTGTATAATATACACAAGAGAAATTAAATAGCAATAGTGTGGGGGAAATAATTTTTGGAAGGTCCAACGTCCGACGTCCGACGTCCGACGGAAAGAAATATAATATACTTTTGGTTATTGTTTGCGGGGGAGGCCGGAGAGGTATTTTTTTATAAATTCCACTGAACTGATATAATCCTCGAGGGCGATAGGTTTTACCAGGTAGTATTTTATGTTATACTTCTGGTTGGTAAAAATATTCTCGTCGATATCTGCGCTGGAAAATATTATTATGGGGATGCTTCCGAGTACGGGGTCGTCTTTAATTTCCTCAAGAATTTCCTTGCCAGATTTTTTGGGAAGGTTAAGATCCAGAATAACAAGTTCGGGTACTGCAGCATCCTCATAGTTTTCCTTGCGGAACAGATAGTTCAGGGCCTCCTCGCCATTCATAATTACGTTAAGGTTAATTTGCGGAGAATCTTCGAGCAGGATTTCCTTAATCAGCGTAACATCACCGGGATTATCTTCCACGAGCAGGATTTCAATTTTAAGTTTATTCATCTATAAATATTATACGAAATTAAATAATGCAGTAACTTATAGGATTTATTCTCTTCTGGTAAGAGGAATATAAGTTTAGCAAAAAGTATAAATAAATGCAACCGCCTGAAGCCGGGTTCGACGTTTCGGACGTATTAAACTGTTTCACAATTTGGAAAATGAAAATGTTCCATTTTGTCCAGAAAGAGCCCTGAATTTTGAATCCGCCGGAGACTCGATATTTTAACAGATGGAATTAATAATACATTGAACAGCGGAAGGAATGTTTTTTATGTTAAAAGGGACAGTATACAGATGATGTATTAAGCATACTTCAGCAGATACCGGATAAAAGCTATAATTCACCGGCAGAAGTAATGAAAGAAGTAGGTCATGTTGAATAGCTGACGGAATAATTTTGAAGAGATGGTATCTAAAAGGATGCCATCTCTTCAGGAGCAAAATCTTAGTAGCGTCTGTTTCCGAAGCCGCCGCCGCCGGAATTTCTTCTATTTCCGCCGCCGCCGCCTCTTTGTCCGCCGCCGCCGCGTCTGTCATCGGTTCTTGGGCGGGCCTCATTAACGGCAATTTTTTTGCCCTTCAGATCTGTAGTATTAAGTTCGTTCATTGCCTTCTGTGCGCTTGCAGTATCAGACATTTCAACGAACCCGAATCCCTTGGATTCACCTGAAAACATATCCCTTATAATTTTAACACTTTTTACGTGACCGTAAGCACCGAATGCCTGTTCGAGATCGCGGTCAGTTACATCTTTTGAAAGATTTCCTACAAAGATATTCATCCTCATCACTCCTGAAATTAGGTTGGAAAAAATAAATTAAACGAAACGGGGGCGAAAATATTTTGCTGATTTGAGAGAAATATTTGTCTTCCCGGCACTGGCGGAAAATCAGATAAAATGAGGCAAGATAAAGAGAAGAGCATTGAATGCTAATAATCTAATTATCGGGAGCTCAATTGATAATGCCAGTGAAAGGCTGAAAAGTCAGTCTTTATTTCAATATATTAAAATAAATATGAACTTCAAATCCTTTAGCAGTTAATTAAATAATATGTCTTAAAAACAAATTCTAAAGACTTGCCGGATGATAATGATAAGTCAAGCGGGTTCAGATTTGTGCTTATGGTGCACAAAACAGAGATTATTGTATTTGGACATGCCGCAAAAAAATGGCGGCAGTAATTATTTATAAAGCCTTTACAATATACAGTAATCTATGGTGCAAACAAAGGAAAAAAGAAGGTCCGACGTCCGACGTCCAAGGTCCGACGGGAAGAAAGGTTCGACGTTCAACGTTCGACGTTCGACGGGAAGAAAGGTCCGACGTCCGAGGTCCGACGTCCGACGGAAGGAAAAGTTCGAAGTCGACGGAAGGAAGGAAGAGGGGGCGGGTAAAGCAATCCCCCGCTCTATTTGGAGAGGCGGGGGATGCAAGTTAGCGGATGAGGGGGAGTATCCGCGCGTTTACTGAATTAAGGAATTATATGACGGAAAATGCTTTAAGAGCAATTATTATCATTGTAAGTCCCATTACAACAAACAGGAATACGAGTTCCCATGGGAGTTTTCTTTTTTCTGCGGCCGCAGGAGCAGCAGAAGTCTGGTTATTATCCTGTTTAGTGGTCTGCCTGGCAGGTGCGGCATTATCTTTTTTAATTTCAGCCGGTTTTTCGGCTGCAAGCTTTTCTGCTTTCATTATCAGTTACTCCTGAATTTAAGTTTAACGTATAAGGAAAGTGCCGGGCCATTTGAATTTATTAAAATGCCCGAATAGTTAAAGCATGCCGTGTGCAGGGCAATAATTCAGCAAAGAGCAATGCCATGCATGCGGCTGCAAAAAACGCACTTTTCCCGCTTTAACGGTCAATTATGCATGACTTTTTCATTGTGGATGAATTCTTCATGCTGTAAACGGGTAAAATTCAGGATAAAGGAGGGGCGCGGCCTTTGAGCAGAATGTGTTCTGCCGAGTTGTGAAAGAATTTATAGCTGTCGCAGTTAAGTGTTATATACTCACTTATCTCTTCAGGAAAAAACGAAGCTATTATGTGTGCTGATACGCTGGAATACTTAACATTATTCTGAGCGATGTGTGAAGGAACGGCCCAGCGGATTTTGGGTGTAGAATCCCCCGCATGTTTGTTCAGAACTGCCCGTGCCTTATCGCCTAACGGTATGTACATCGTATAGACGTTGTTTACGGCATTAACCTGCTGAATCGTAACATAAATGAGTGCGATGAGCAGGCTGAGTATGTTTTTGCGGGGAGAATACATTATAAAAATAATGATTAATCTATATTTCTAACATACATAATTTCGGGGAAAAGATAAAGGAAGTCCGAAGTCCGAGGTCCAAATGGCAGAAAAAGGGCAGGAATAGTTCCTGCCCTTCTGGAGAATTTCAGTTAAAGGAGGTCGAAGGAATCTTTTAACCTGATGTCGGTTGAAGAAGATCCTATCATTACATCAAACTTTCCGGGCTGAGTGATCCATTCAAGATTATTGTTAAAGAAAGAGAGCTTTTCTTTGTCGATTGGAAAGCTCACTGTTTTTGATTCACCAGGCTTAAGCATTATTTTCCTGAAATCTTTTAGCTCTTTAACAGGGCGTACGGGACTTGAAACCAGGTCCCTCAGGTAAAGCTGAACGACCTCTTCGCCTGCATATTTGCCTGTATTGCTAATTGTACAGGAGACCTCAAGAGATCCGTCATTATTCATCTTATTCGAGCTTAATTTCATGTTATCATATTTGAATGTTGTATAGCTTAAGCCGTATCCGAACGGGAATTTGGGGCTTTTAACCATATCAATATAGCCCGAGCGGTATATGGCTGGTGAATCATCCTCGGGAGCAGGCCTTCCGGTATTCAGATAATTGTAATAAACAGGTATCTGTCCTTCGGATCTCGGGAATGTCATTGGCAGTTTTCCTGATGGGTTATAATTGCCGTAAAGGACGTCGGCAATAGCGTTACCGGCCTGGCTGCCCGGCCACCAGGTGTAAAGAATTGCCGGCACATTCTCTGCAGTCCAGTTAAATACAAGCGGGCGCCCGGCCATGATTAAGACAACGACGGGCTTTCCAGAGGCCTGAACGGCTTTAATCAGGTCTTCCTGAACGCCTGGAATATGAATATTTGAGCGGCTTTTGGCTTCCCCGCTCATATCATATCTTTCGCCCACAACCATTATAACGAGGTCAACTTTCTTTGCAAGTTCCACAGCCTCCTTAAAACCTGCCTTTGAAGTATCTTCAATTCCGCAGCCTTCAGCATAGAACAGTTTTGTATTTCCTGCCTGATTCTTTAGTCCCTCGAACGGGGAAATGAGCCTGTCCTCTTTTCCCCAGTTAATTGACCAAAATCCCTGCATATCCTTTTCAGATTTTGCAAGGGGGCCGATAACTGCAATTGATTTCAGGTCCTTTGAAAGAGGCAGTAATTGGTTTTCGTTTTTAAGGAGGACCATGCTCTTGCGGGCTACATCTCTTGAGGCCTCAATAAACTCGGGGCGGTTGAGAGTATTTTTCTCGCGTTCTTCATTAGAGTACCTGAAAGGATCGTCAAAAAGCCCCATTTCAAATTTCTTTCTTAGTATTCTTCTTACCGCAGCATCAATGAGTTCTACTTTCACTTTGCCGTCCTTAACAAGCTGAGCCAGGTTAGCAATATAGCTCCGGCTTTCCATATCCATGTCGTTTCCGGCAGTAATTGCCGCCAGTGAGGCCTCATAGCTATCCTTTACAAAGCCGTGGTTAATCATTTCGCCAATTGAGCCCCAGTCACTTACAACAAATCCCTGGAAATTCCACATGCCTTTTAAGACATCCCTCTCAAGGTAGCTGTTAGCAGTAGCAGGAATGCCGTTAAGGTCATTAAATGAATTCATAAAAGTAGCGGCTCCGGCATCCAGAGCGGCCTTAAAAGGGGGAAGGTAGACTTCGTGCAGTGTGCGCAGGCTCATATCCACGCTGTTATAGTCCCGGCCGCCTATTGCAGCGCCGTAGGCTGCAAAATGCTTTGCGCAGGCCATAACGGCATCGAGGTTTCCAAGGCCGTTTCCCTGGAAAGCCTTCACGCGTGTCTTAGCAATCAGAGAGCCTAAGAAGGGGTCTTCGCCTGCTCCTTCCATAACTCTTCCCCATCTCGGGTCGCGGGCTATATCGACCATAGGGGCAAATGTCCAGTGAATTCCGGAAGCTGCAGCCTCAGTCGCAGCTATGCGTGCGCTTTTATAGATTGCATCCATGTCCCAGCTTGCGGCCTCGGCAAGAGGGATCGGGAAAGTAAC